>NZ_JBFRNC010000011.1:0-226038 GCF_041470825.1 Vibrio sp. 10N.261.55.A10
TCAATTTTGGCATTCGCAGGGATTCCATTATCATTACTCTGATGGTTGTTAGTTTTGACTCCAACATTAAGTGAAGATTTAGATCGCTCTTTGCTCCGAAGCGAAGAAAGTAGTTCTCTATCTACTCTTCCTGTTTGAGCTAAACCCGAGTCACGCTGGAAAACCTTTATCGCACTCGCTGTTCCCGGTCCGTAATCACCATCAATTGGACCAGGCTTATATCCTAGGACGGTTAAAAGTTGTTGTACTTCTCGTGTTAACTGGGCGTTCGGTTTATTTGAAGCGCTCTTAGTTGACACATTCGATGTTTTCTTAAAGCGTTGATCAATTAGTTTTGCCTCTCGTATCGCTTCTGTAGTAATTGTAGACTTGTGTGTTTCTACTTCTCGCTCAGCTTTAGAGAGATCTCGTTGTCGATAGCGATAATTACTACACCTACTATTATAGTCATTAACAATTCGATTGAACTCATCTATACCTCCGTTTGTATCGAAGATATTTCTCATCGCATCAATACGCATGATTTCACGAGTACACCAACGAATCTGCGACACTGAAAGTATATTATTTGAACCGACAGGCGGTTTATTATACTGAAGCTTAGGAGTCTCATTTCTTGGCTTGTTGGTTTTACCTACGACAGACGAACTTCCTAATTGAGAAGCTGTTGGAGTCTTTGCTGTTGGATTGGCTAAACTACTACCGGTAGCAGCCTTAGGTACGGAACTAGGACTATCATTACCCTGACTTATTGCCATGAAAATACCGACAATGAGTAAAAAACCAAATATATACCCCCAACTTATACCCGATTTGTTACCTTCCTGTTGTTCATCTTGTAATGTTCCATCCGTAACTTCTGATTCTGAGCCTACATCTACAGTGTTATCACGCTGTGAACCAGACTGAGTCTTAGATTGGGGCGTTGTTATGGTGTCTGTAGAGGGGTCAGACTGAAAATCAGATTCGACTGAATCAGCTTTGTCTTCACTCTTTGAGTGCAGCTGTGATAAACCACTAAACCCTTTGGGATTCTTATTACTCATTAAACTAATTCACCCCAAAGACTTCACTTAATCGAGAAGCTCTCTTATCCATCATAACGCTAACCAGTGTGCTAAACATATGGTAGTTCGTAGCACTGACATCTAAGCTTGCATTAACTTTACTATCTCCAACAAGACTGTATGTACATTGGCCATTGTATACGTTGGAAGACAAACGACTCCATGGCACCAAAACTGGCTCACTCGCTCGAAGAAACTTTTTCCTGTGTAGAACGAGCCCATCGTCTCGAACACCAATACCAGAAAAATGATCCTTTGCTTTGCACACAATATCAATTGCAAAATTTATCATCAGCTTATAACCAGTACCTTTCCAAAACCTATCTAACAAGGCGCTAAAATGCTCCTGTTTCTTTGTGGTTATTTTGTAAGTACGATTAGTGCCACCATATTCAAATATATAATCTGTCGTTAGGCTTCTGCTTATTACTTGATAGCTATAGAAAGTAATATCTTCAAACCTAACAAAAGCCCCTTTCCAAGAAATACCTGATGCGCTAATCTTCAATTCGTCTTTGAAAGCAAGACCTATCTCAGCGCTATAAGCCATCTCAAGCTCATGTTTTACTTGTTCCCTAGCTTCATTTTCGGCTCTTTGCTGTCTTTCAAACTCAATATCTTTAATGTCGGCAATGTCTTTTTCCACACGCTCTGAAAAGCTGGTTACTTCTCCAAAAAGCTCAAGGCTAATCTCGCTTAGTTTTTTTGTTATGTCATCTTGAAGCATTTCATTGAACATATACAAACTAAGATCGCGAACTTTGTACGCCAATTCTTTGCTCTCTTCATGCTCTAACCCTTTCCCTTGGAAACTAACTTGAATAGGTTGAGCTATTGTATCCCAGCCTCTTAGGCTAGTTATTAGTTTCGATATAAGTTGGTCCAAATGGTCATTCGAGTACTGACTAGTGGTCATTGTCATGATATTTTCAATCAACGACTCAATAGATGCAGTTTCTTCAGCAAGAGCATGCTTTGTGGCCACCTCATAATAATCAACTAGATCTTGAACAAGTGTATAGCACTGCCTAACACCACTCATTGAATTTTTATCAACAATATCAGTTACTAAAGATACCAGCATCTGACTATCCAACCTATCCAATGAGTCTTTAATAGACTGATTGAAGTAGTCCTTTCGCAGATTAACTCCGTCCTCTAGCTGTGAAGTATCACTTAATAATGGGAAACCAGAGTACTTTCTCTCTTGATTAAGCAGAATCATGACTTCATCTAAACGGAGGTGTAAACCTTCAAAAAGGTCCGCTAACCTCAAAATTGAATCTTTGACAAGTTTGTGACTTTCACCTTTGTAAAGACTCAATGATGACGAAATTAAATTCAACTGATCTAGTGCATGTAAATGTCTAAGATCGATAAGATCATTCAGTGATTTAATGGTAAGTTCTCGGAGAACAGTTGGCTCTATAACTCCAATCAACCAACCTAACTCTGACTGAACTCTCAAGCGAGGAGAAACTACTTCACTTAAAAGGTCTCGGTCTGAGTCATTAAACAAACTAAACTCTTCTTCTAACTCTGAAAGTTCAGCTCTAGTATTACGTAATGTTGCGTTTAAGAGAAAGAATGGGTTTTCTTTAATGTTCATAATCACAGAAATCCGATTTTATTTTTATTAATTGAAGGTATCATCGGTAACAATTCAATCGCAGACATTAACTCATTGTGACCAAGTTTACTTATTCTGTCTTTAGCTGCTTTTCTAGCGGCCTCTTTAACTACGAAGTCAATATCTGCCAACGTGCGCCCTATCAAACTATCTATGACTTCATCTTTAATTGCTTTACTTTCAAGTGGTAACCCTTGCGTCAAAAAATTTAATGAAGCCCGGATCTCACTTTCATTTGGAATTCCGATTTCTATCAGATGGTTAAAACGACCTTTACGCTTTAGCGCTGGGTCAATATCTTCGATGAAGTTCGTCATTCCTATAATCAGCACACCAGTATTTATAGCTTCTGGTATCCGTCTTAGAAACTCATTAACCTCTTCCAGCTTATGATCTTTGGCTGTACTTCTATTTGATGTATAGGATTCCATTTCATCGATGAGAATAACGCTAGGTGCGCACCTAATTGCTTCTTCAAATACTTCAGAAATCTTTTTGCTTGTTTCATGAATGTAGGGACTTGCTACTGATGCAGAGTCCACTTTAAAAACTGGCCAGCCCAAGTGATTCACGAGCTTTTCCGCAGCATAAGTTTTCCCGCATCCGGGAGGACCATATAGGATAAAAGATGACGGTCCTTCGATACCCACTTTCCTATAAGAGTCACGGTGGTTTATCACATCGATTATGTACTCATTGACAAACTCTTCCAGTGACTCCCTGCCAAACAGTTCAAACTCGCACAAAGACTCATTCACAGTAGAGTCTGACGGTTCTAACACATAGTCCACACCAGCTAACTCAAAGCACTGTTCAAGCTCAGCATCATTCAACGGAGTTAATTTTGTTACTGCCTTGAAAGAACTGTCCTTAAGGCTCACACCATTTGTTAACCACAACTTATAAGACAGCTCATTGTCAAGATCATTACCTAAATCTAAAGGCAGAAGCACTGAGTACTTTTCTACATAGAGACTATTTTTAGTACTACCTAGTTTTTCTTTCGAATTTAAATAGGCATGAGTGAATGATAGAGCCTGCGAAAAATTAACTAAACCGAGACCAATATCAAAACTAGATACCGAAAAACAATCTTCTATTTCAAAATAATGAAATTCTTCACTCCCCACATCGATAGAACTAAACAAATTTCTGGGTAAATAATCGTTGTTAACCCAGAAGCTGCATAGCTCCTGAGTTGCGACGATAATATTTGTCTTATTATCAAGTTTATATATTGCAGCTGAGTCTACTAAAAGTAACCGTTCAATAATCGCTTCACCAGAAGGTAACCTGTACCGCATTGGCAATAACACGCTGTTCATCTTAGCTTTCTACTATATTAGCAAAGACTGTAGAATCTAGATCAGGAGCACCGCCCACTCGGTTTTGGAACAAATGGAAGTTTACTGTTCTTAACTCATCTATATTGTGATTCTCGATACAATGTATACCTTGCTGCACACATTCATTAAACTTAGCTTTATCAATAAACGCAGCCTCTTCAGAACACAAAACCTTAAACTGCTCAACGACAAACCAGTCTTGCTTATACAGAATTTCAAAATTCTTTGAGCGTAGTTCATCCATTGCCACCTCAAAGTCATGTGACTTACTTGCAATTGCATTTTGGGCAGTATTCATAAGCTTTATAACCACTGCGTGATCTGATTCTTCAGCATACTGTTCAATATATTCACTATAAGTATTTTTCATTTTATCGAACTCTAATGTTCTGATAGTTGATAAGTTCTGACTTCTAACTTTTGACAACTGACGCTTGGCTTCAAGTAGCTTTTCCATTGCTTCCTGAGATTCTTCAGGGGTAACTGCCCTCTGATTCTTTTCTTCTGCCAAAGCCACATTTTCGAATACTCGATTAATTTCATCATTATCTAGAATATCTCGTATCTCGCTAACTCGCTCTTTTAAGCTATCGGCTTCCATAGAAATAATTGCTTTTGAATCAGCATGGTTGATTTGGTTTTCTTGTCGAGAGTAGAAGTTCTTACCTGCGTTAAATACACCGCCAATACATGGTATTGATACCTCTAAATTGATTGCTCCGGAATCAAAAATTTCATAAATACACTCAATGTCAGCCCCCGCTGGTACGACTCCAACTTCAAAATCATGGCCAGAAACTTTCAGCACACCCACTGGTCTGTTGTCTGTTACAGGATCCTCTATGTCACCTTCCCAAAGCTTTATATTTATACTATTGTCCGTGCCTGCTCTAAGAGTTTCTGCAGCCTTAAACATCTTTGTACCTTTAACCGGTAACGAGTCGCCTGATTTGACCAAGTACGACAAACTAGATTTACCACCTAAACTACTCAGTGCTTCGATCGAAATCGAGTGGGATGCTGGTATAGCCTCTACTGTTGCAGATGTTTTTGTAATAGAGATTTGACTATCATTTATTGCTACCGTATTACCTAAAGGGTCAAATACGAACACTTTGAATAGGTTTTCCCCCATAATTCCCAGTGGGACGGTGATCGTTGACATAGCCTCAAGAGCAACTCTACCCGACGTCCAACCAGTGCTGATACTATCGACTTGATATTCATAACCCTCTGCATAGTCATCAAATTTAATTGCTATCTTCGATGCTTTGTTAGGAGTTCTAGCTTGAAATTTGAATACCAAAGATAGTGCCCCCTTAGACTCAATTACCCCTCGAGATGACTTTCTTTCACGATTTTGTGTAGTCCAATCTATTGACTCTGCAAAAATACTTGCGCCTTCAGCTACAGCTGTCATAGGGTTTACTTCGGTTGACCCCTTAATCCCCAATTCAAAACAGACCTTGTCACGAAGCGGCTTGTAATTAGTTGGTCCGCCAACAAATACAACTCTCTCAATATAATCAGGGGTAAGATGTGCTTTTGATAAAGCCTCTCGTGCGGCCTCAACAGACTCTAGAACTAAGTTATTAATTAGATGGTCAAACTCATCTCTAGAAATCTCGATATCTAAATACATCTCTTCACCGTCGAGATCAAACTCTCTGATCTCTGTTTCTGACAATGAAATGACTGCTGCCTCTTTAGATGATAACTCAATCTTAGCCCTCTCGGCCGCATAGTTTGCCATTCTCACCATGGTTGAATACTTAGGATCGACGAGAAAGTTATCAGGCAAATTGAAGTTACTTCTTAACCATGGTTTAACAATTTTATCCATAAGGAGTCGGTCAAAATCACGACCTCCACACATAGCAATGCCACCATGAGATAGAAGATTTACTTTACCTCTGTGGCTTTCTGCAATCGCAATATCAAGGGTGCCACCACCTAAATCGTAAACAAGAAAGGTACCATCCAGTGCCCCTTCTTTCATAACACTCATTACAGCGGCAACCGGCTCTTGCATCAAAGCAACGTTATTTATACCGGCCAAGTTGGCTGCATCAACAGTTGCGTCTTTTTGCATTTGATTAAATGCAGCTGGAACGGTAATAACAACACCGGTTTCTGGGTCTAGTCGAAGCTCTTCATTCAAGTATCCATAGAGCGTTTTCAAAACTTCAGCAGAGCACTGCTCTGGTGTCTTTACTTCATGAACGGCTTTAAATTCTATTGGAGTACTCGTTCCCATCAACCTTTTAAAAAGTACAGCTGAATTACTTGGACTGCGAGCAGCTTGTTCATAAGCTCGTTGTCCAACTAACTTATTGCCTCGTCTATCGAGATATATCGCAGATGGAGTAATGTCATTTTGTTCAGGGCTTTTCCAAATTTTTGTTTTTTGACCATCAAATGATGCTATTGCACTGTTCGTAGTACCCAGATCTATGCCAACAAAGTTTTTCATTTTTTACTCCCAAGAATAACTGTACCCATCTGTTCAATACCCTTCTCACTCATAATCAAAGGAGATAGTACTTGGTCAATATATAACTCTTCACTTTCGTCAAAATCATCAATATTTATCGCAGATACAGCCATGCCAGCATCATAATCTTGACCTTCTAAATCAATAATTTTCAAACCGCTACTCTCCAGCTCATCAGAAATCTTTTTAACAAACCACTTCAACTGACTTTGAAAGCGAGTTTGATCTTTCATAGCCAATTTGGCTAAAACACGCTCATTTGCCTTGGCAAAACGCCAAGACTCGGAAGCAAGTTCAACTAAAGATTTAAAATATGAATTAATAGACTCAGACATAATACTTCCCAAATATGGATGATGGGGTTCTCATAACAACAACCCAAATTATGTACACAATGTATCATATTTTAATTTTGCCGAACATTGTTCTAGGCCATGTTGAATACTGTTCATCTTCCGTACCAACGATTTTGGTAGTGGTCATTGAATCAAAGTCCTTTTAACAGCTCTATCCAAAGTTTCTACCCATGCAGTCTCATACCTGTCTCTTGATCAGAAATCAGTCTAAAAACCCATAAATCCAGTCGTTTCCTTGCTCAGATAGTATCCACTAAGTATATCCTGTAGTTTGTCCCAGCCAAGCCACATGGTTCCCCAACTGGCAATGCGTGTCCGTTCACCTAGTTTGGAAATGGCTTCGTATGCCCATTTGAGCATAGGAATTTCGCTAGGTAGCTATAGGGTAGCGTCCGCCTCTCTTGTTAACATTGAATGTATAAAGGTTATTTTGATTTGAACAATTGGAACGAAGAGCAGACTAAGAGAAGAACAGAATCAATAACCAAATTGGCTTATGAACTAATGTAGACGCCTTGACCGATAGTCCGCACACTCCGAAGTTACGTTGAATTTTCCCCCGTGATACAGAACGGGGTTTACGACGAACGCCATTAGATGAATGGATAACTTTTAGTAGGGAAAAAGCCCACGAACAGGGTGTGAATGAGTATTTACTCTAGCTGACAATGGGGCAAAGATGAGTCAGCAGATGGCTAACTAGCTTAAAATGGGTAGTGCTCTTCTTCATACGCTTCCACCCATGTCACTAGCATTTCAAGTTCGTCACCTTCGGGTGTGCCTGGTTCAGCATCGAATATGGTTTCAATCCTCTTTAAAACCATCCTGTACTCGTTTTCTGACGGTATTTCCGATTCAGTAAGTCCTTTAACTTTCATGAGAGTTTCCCTATCGACACTCCCGCTTTTGTTAAAGCGTTCAGCCATTTTTAGCATTTTTTCCATTCGGGTGTCGTTAAGAGCATCGTATCTTTGAACAAGAAAATCGCTTTCTGCTTTATCCGTATCTTCAGAATAAGATCCCCAATCTTTTTCATTTGTAGTCGCGAGTTCATCAGCGTGTGCTGTTTTGGGTGTAATACCCTCAAGCAGTTCTTTTTCTGAAAGTGGTTTACGGCTCATGGCTCGCTCCTCGATTGAAAGTAACATTAGATGATTTATAGCATAGTGAGTTACCGGCTGTAAGGTATGAGCTGTTTTAAGACAAGCTTTGGGGCACAAACGAGTCAGACAAGCTTGAAGCTACAGTTATCACGTAAAATAGAAAATTGAGAATAATGTTTGCTGTCGGAAAGCCGCTTAGTAAAGCTTCCAACCCTGTTGGTTACCTGTCAATTTCACCGTGAAATCCGACAATAAAAAGCAACCTAAGCGTATGTTTTGTAATAATTAATTGCAGGTGCAAAAGTTGTCGTTTTTTTTAGAAAACGCATTCCGAACTGAAGGCGGTCAATACCAGCTACTATTGACCGCTGGTCGCGCGTAATAGAGCTACTTTTTGTAGTTATGGTCGTGTCTGTGTTTTAGACAAGCTAAGCTAGAACCCTTTAGATTTACCACGTAAATGTATGGTTTATAAATACTTTAAGGGGAAGAGAAGTTCATTCCGCAGGTTGCGATTCGCACACTGCGAAATGAGCGTCTAACTAGAAAAGGGGCAAATCCGTGTTAGTCCTACTAAAAATCCCCTCCTAGCCTCCCCTTAATCAGTATCTACAATCCATTGTGGTTCGTAGAAAGGGGAGGAACTGAATACAGATCGTTACATGTGCAGTTACACATTCAGCGCTAAAGAAGGTTCTCCCCCTCGGTCGTCAATCTAGAGGGGGGATAAACTTAATTGGAGGGGGAGTTAGAGGGGGTGGGTGTTCGAAATCAGCCTGAACGCACAGGATATCAATGCTCTCAATTCAGAAAAACATTACGCTTCACCCAAAAGATTGGAATGCCTAAGCGTTCCAATTTTAATATCTGATTTACCTACGCCGCCTAGTGCACCGAATCATAAATCAATGTGCTTCTTCAGCTCTTAACCAAAACTCGGACAGGTCTTCAAAAAGGTCATCGTTATCTAAGATGCTCAAATGGGTTTCGTTGTAGCCGAGGATTTGTGACGCGTGGAGTTGGGCTGGGCGCGACAATTGGCTTGATAAATTGATCACACCATCGTTGCTGTTGGTATTAAATAGGTCGCCCGAGTTATAACCAAAGGCTAAAAAGTGGGGAATGTGAATCTTACTGCTGTCAATTAATAAGTCAGCGATAAATTTCCCGTCTGGATTTAAATCAACCCATGCCGGCATTACTACGGGAGAGTACTCGACCCCTTGTTTAGCAGACTCGACACCACCAAACGGCGAAGATATGGTGGCTACGCTGCTTACAAAATCGCATAGCTGCCCAATACGGCACTGGCGAAGACTGTTGGTGGCGACAAGCCCGCCCATACTATGTGCCACAACATGTAATTGTTGGATTTTGTATTCCGTTAACACCGTGTGCATGAGGTTATTCAGGCCTTTGGAGTTCAAAGCCAGAGACAAGCCTGAAGGATAGTTAAAGACCCAGATCTGATATTTAGATTGGTCGACTTTTTCAATCAGTGGGGCAAAATCTAACGCAGTGGCGTTGATGCCATGCACAAACAAGATCGGGATTTTGTTTGGGTCGAACTCTGACAGAAAGTAGAGCCCAGCGTTATCTTCGAGCAAAAAGGTCAGCGGCTGCCACATGCCGAGTTTGCCATTTTTTCTGTCAAAAGGTGGAGCTTCCAAGCTCACGACTGTGCCTATGTCGATCAAATCCAATTCGATTTTTAACAGTGAAGGTAGTGAACGATCAACAAACGCTCTTGGGGCTTCACTCTCATTAACCGTTAGTGAGACTTCTATTGTTGATCTGTCTTGGTGATCACGTAGGTTGATTACACTGAAAGCTTCATCGGCTTGTAGGGTAAGGTCTTGATTCTTATCTTCAAAGATAAGTAGGTAGTGGATGTTATTCGATACATGTAAGTGAATACTGTCACTGTCTATGATGCCATCGTAGCCATCAACCTCGCCTTTGTTAATGTCTTTGATTTGTTCAATCACCACGGCAGAACCGGAGGCATGTTGATTCAAGGTAACCATGTATTGATTGGTTATGGAGTCGATGGCTTGTATCTCATTAGATAGATTTCTAAAGTTACCGCACCTGACAGCAGTGAACTGAGTAATAGCACTGTGCTGATTAAGCGTGCAGTAAGTAATAGCTTCATTCTAATTTCATCCTTATCCCACCCCGATTTATCCATAAATCAATAACCTGAGTTTAATAGTAGCAATAAAACAGCGCTTAATAAAAAGGCAAGCAAACGACTATAAAGTTCGCTTGCTTGCCTGAGAGGTTTCATTACTTAGTGAGTATATTGAACACTAAAGCGTGTTTTTATATACCTTGCCGTCTTTCATGATCAGTTTTTGTGTCTCTGTGTTTGCCACACAAGCAACACTTTCCAGTGGGTTGCCATCGATGATCAATAAGTCGGCATACACGCCTTCAACGATCTGACCTAACTTGCCTTCTTGGTATGGGTGTTGGTAGGTCGACATTTCGAACAAGCGACCACAGTTTGATGTCGCCATGCGAAGCGCGGTGATGGTATCGAATACTTGCTCAATCGCACCAAGTTCATTCAATTGTGTCGCGTGAACGTTGGTTTCACCCACACAGTCAGTGCCAAAATCGATGCTCTGGATGTCGTATTTCTTAATCAATTCTGCCGACTTGAACATGGCTTTACCCACGCGCTCTGTTTTGCGATATGTCTCTTCGTTTGGCAGTGGGATCTTACGCTCTGCAATCAATGAAGAGGTAAAGTAAGACGGGATCACCCAGATATCTTTCTCTTTAATTATCTCGGCAATGTCGTCGTCCATGATAGTCGCATGTTCGAATGACATCACGCCCGCTTCAGCGGCTCGGCGCAGCGACATAAGTGCCGTAATCTGAAGCGGCATCAACCGCAGCTTTCATCTCTTCAGATGTGAACTGCAATGTGTCTAGCGGATCAAACGTTGAAGATGCGCCACCACCCGCCATGATCTTGATTTGGGATGCGCCCATAAATAGCTGTTCGCGAACCGCTTTTAAGACTTCTGAACGACCATCTGCCACTTTCATTGCGCCAAGCTTCCTCATAGGTGAGTCTTCATGGCCGTTTGCTAAACGCTCTTGTGCTTGGTTTTGACGGTAATCGGAGTGACCACAGGTTTGTGAGATAGCTGCCATTGAAGGCAGAATACGTGGGCCAGTGGCATAGCCGTTGTCGATACTGGTTTTTAAGGCCAAGCGTGTTACCTGCTACATCACGAATGGTGGTAAAGCCACGCATTAACATCTCTTCAGAAATCTTTGCTGAGCGAATCGCCACTTCTTCACGCGTCATGGTATCAATGACATTGAATGGTGCAGATAAAGTGATATGAACGTGCGCATCAATCAGGCCTGACATGACCGTGCCACCTTGAGCATCAATCGTTTCATCGGCAATCGTTGGGTCAATCTCTCCAATCTGAGTGATCAAGTTATCTTCGATGAGGATTGATACGTTCTCGATTAAGTTGTTATCAACACCGTTAAATACGTTCGCGTTAGTGATTAGTTTTTTCATAATCTGCACCTTTTGGAAATGAGTGTGTGTCGCTGATGGAGTCATCTTATGGGGCGCAGCATTTGAAGAATGGCCATTTGGTGACAGTGGTGAATTGGGCGTGTTTTTGCTATTGCTATAAGAGAGGCAAAGGGGATTTTTGTCGAATCATTAATTTGAGGAATGAATGTTGGCGATGTCATGAAATGGTAAGTTTTGCTTCGATTCGAACGCTAAGATGTATTTCAAATCAAGGCGACTTATCAAATTAGATTAGAGAGAGACAGAATGACTAAATCAGACAAAGTTTACGGGTTCAACACACCACAACGTCTATTCGTAGGTTACACATTAGCCGTGCTGGTGGACTTGGTCGTACTTAACTTCTTCGATGAGTACTGGGACTTCGTCAACATTGAGTCTTTCACTATATCTTTGATTGCGGCGTTGTTGTTGCAGCTATTATTGAAGCTCTCTATTGGTTTAGAACATAAAATTGCTGAGCACTTCAAAAGCAAGCCGGGCACTGCACCTAAGGTGTACCGAGCAATCACCACTTACATTATCTTGGTGGGCTCAAAATTCGTGATGCTAGAAGCGATTAACCTTCTGTTCGGAGATAAGGTGAGTTTTACAGGACCTTGGGGCGGCGTGGTTGCTTTCTTCGCTGTGGTATTTACGATTCTGGTTGCTGAAGTGATTGTATCGAAGATCTACTTTGCTCTGGATGACAAACAAGATTCACATGTGAAAGCGCTTAAAGAGACCAACGCGTAACAGAACTAAAATACAGATGTGAATAACAGACGAGCCAGTTGAATAAGCTGGCTCGTTTTCGTTTGAGTTGCGATAACCAATTCGATACGCGAATTGGCTCTATTTTTCGTAAACCACGTTCCCGCGTAACACCGTCATCAACACCTGAGTTTTGGCGATTTGTATTGCTGACACTGTGGTGATGTCGCGGTCGAGAATGGCGAAGTCAGCGGATTTTCCTACCTCAATAGAACCTGTTACGTCTTCAATCCCAAGACTTTTGGCGGCATTGAGCGTGTAAGCGTCGATGGCGGTATAGATATCGGTTAGGCCGGTTTTGCCCATGATTAAGCTGTTCGCGATGCCGACCAATGGGTTGATGTCGTGTACGTTCCAATCACTGCTTAAGGTGATATTGGCGTCGGTCTTGAGTATTGCATCGAGGTTCATCATGGCTTTGGCACGGCGAGCACCAAGGAAAGCTTCGGCCCATTGGTGTTGATGCCTTGCAACGTAATCAGAGCCAACTTGGAAATCTGCAGTTACATCTAACTGGCGAAAGCGTGGCACATCTTCATCATTGATTAATTCGACATGGGTTAGGGTGTAGGGTTTGGTTGAACCTTGTTTGCGAATACTTTCTATCGCATCAAGAGATTCACGAACCGCTCCATCACCAATCGCATGAATGTGGGCGCTAAAGCCGATTTTCTCGAGCGCAGTTAACCATTCTTTCATTTGTTCTGGCGGAATATAGTTCAAGCCATTAGGAGACTGGGGTAGATAAGTATCTAAGTAGGGCGCGAGTGTTTTGGCGGTGCCATTGATAAAGATGCCATCACTGTACATTTTCACCTGATCGACAAGTAACAGATGGCTTTTATCGTCGGAATGCATTTTCTCAAAGACTTCTAATTGAGAAGACATCACCATCGATGGGTACACCCAAGGGCGTAGCGATACTCGCGCCGTTAAGTCTTGATTTTGCTCGGCCTCTAGCCAAACGTCATACCAACCTCGTTTCCAATACATGCGACCGTCGCCAATGGTGGTGATGCCGTGGGTTGCCGCTTCCTCAAGCCCGAACATTAAGCCTTGGTAGCTTTGCTCAAACAGTTCACTTTGGCTATTCCAAGCCATCTCCATCACTTGATCGCCAGCATTGTCTAGCAAGATGCCATTGAGCTTGCTGCTGTCTTGGTCTTTTAAATAAACACCGCCTTGTGGGTCTGGAGATTGTTGGCTGATTCGAGCGATTTTTAGTGCTTTTGAGTTGACCCACATCGAGTGTGAAGTCTGCTCCATAAGCACCACGGGGCGATTAGGGAAGACACTGTCGATGATCTCTAGTGGCGTGTAGTCAGAGTCGCTATCGAGCGTCGCTTCCAAAGAAAAACCATAGCCCATAAGCCAACCTCTGCCATCGGTATCAGCATTGATCTTACACGCTTCTAAGTAGGGGATTTGCTCTTCTAACGTTGCTTCAGAGTCGAGTTCACAATTGCCACCCAGCTCTGAGGCGGCTTCAAACACATGGTTATGGTTATCAATAAATCCCGGAAGGACAAAGGCATTGTCTAAATCAATGACATCAGTGCTTTGCCCTTGAAAAGTTTGCGCCTGTGATTGGTTACCAATGAAGATGATCTTGCCTTTGTGGGTAACGATCGAGTCCGACTCACGATGCCCGTATATATCAGCATTGATAAAGATCTGGTCAGCACTTTGGTTATGAACAGATGTTTGCGCTTGAACTGGTGTTTGTGTTTGAACAATAGTGTTGGCTTGTGCAAGCACCGGCGCTACGGCCGATAAGCTTGTGAGTAATGCTATCCATGCAGTACGTGGCAGAGTGAGCTTGTTATTCATTATTATGTCTTCCATGTTCCACGGTTTAGTAAGTATAGAAAGCGAGTGGCGAGAATCATATCGTGAATTTTTAATAATAAAGTGTCCTTGGTTGCTCTCTTGTTTGAATGTAATTCCAGTGCCTTTTGAGGTGGTTGTGGGAATACAGCTCGTCAATAAAGGATTGCGAATCCATTCGCAGACTAAACAATTCACATAAGGTTCTGAATAAATTACAGTTAAGTGAGCTATAAAAATGGATTTAACGTATTACCAAGGATGTAAGTTTATGTTTTCAAGAGACTTACTCGCATTACTAATAAAAACAAGTCGAGGTTAGGATGAAAAAAATATTATTGCTGCTTAGCGTGATCTTATTGGGTGGTTGTGTTGGCATGCCCGAAACGGTAAAGCCTGTTCAACAGTTTGAGTTGGAACGATACCTAGGGAAATGGTACGAAGTGGCTCGTTTGGATCACTCGTTTGAGCGTGGCTTAGACAACATCAGCGCTGAATACAGCCTTCGTGATGATGGCGGCGTGAAGGTGATTAACCGTGGTTATTCGGCGGAAGAAGGTGAGTGGAACGAAGCGGAAGGAAAAGCGTACTTCGTTGAGGGCTCTGAACAAGGCTATTTGAAAGTGTCTTTCTTTGGCCCTTTCTACGGCGCTTATGTCGTGTTTGAATTAGACAAAGAGGGCTACCAATACGCGTTTGTTTCTGGGCCCGACACTGATTACTTATGGCTACTCGCAAGAACGCCTGAAGTCGCACCAGAAGTGATGGAGAAGTTTAAAGCCATGTCGAAAGAGCGTGGCTTCAATACCGATGAGCTGATCGTTGTGGAACATACCCAATAAACCGATCGCTGTTATTGCTGAGAGTGACTGATGATTGATAAGGCACAGAGGATGAATTTCTCTGTGCCTTTTTTATTCAAAGATAGAGCTACAATTAACGAGGCTGGTTGCCGTTTAAGAACAGCGCGACACACTCTTTGGTGTAGAGAAGCCTCTCTTGCTCTGACTCACCGCTTTCGTGTCCGAAGAATCCCCAATACGCTGACTTACCATGGAACATCAGCAGGAGTTGTCTTGCTGCAATGATCGGCGAGCTTGACGTTGATAAGATCAAATCACCCGAGTCCACTTTGCTTTGTAGATAATCGGCGAGCAAAAGGGTAGTTTTTTGCGGTCCTGTTTCTAGGTAGATCGAAGCGATCTCTGGGTGTGTGTTGGATTGGCTCACCGCATTTTGAAAGGTCTGTCTGGATTGCTCATCAAGTAACAAATCTTGAAACTTCACACCAAATTTCACCAACTCGTCTTCCAAAGTGGCATTCATATCAAAAGCAGAAGGGCTGAGTTCACGCTCGGCACACTTAGTTTGCATGCAGGTTTCGAAAAGATCGTCTTTGTTTTTAAAGTGAGAGTAGACCGTTTGCTTGGAAACGTTCGCTGCTTTGGCTATCTGATCCATATTGATCTTGAAGCCATGTTCAGAGAAAAGTTTACTTGCTGCGGTTAAGATCTGCGATCTCTTCTGTTCACTCTTGATGATTTTTGTCACGTGCTTGCTTCTCGTTACTTGGTGTTGGGTCGTTACCTAGCTTGTCTCTTTGCTTAGTGCCTATTGATACTCCGCTATAGGTGTCTCATTTGGCGCTAAGCATTATGCTTTTTGTGATGGTTTTATCAAACATTAACCATGAAACTTATTTTTAACATAATCAAACTAGACAGTCTAGTTTGGTTTGGTTAGTCTAAAAAAAGAACATAATTGAGTACCGCATAGGAACAGGAAGTATGTATAAATTGATGAAGGGAAGCGCAGTAGCAGTGGCGTTGTCGACTCTTCTTGTCGGGTGTGGTGAAAATACACAAGCCGAGACAGCATCCGATGCAGATAATGCTGCAGTGGAATCGAGTAGTGCAGCGTCGACAGTCTTAACAGTAGAAACTGTCGCTTTGGAACGCTCTCCATCGTATGCGGTACAGCGTGAATATGTCGGTGTGGTAAAGGCCGGGCAGCAGGCGAATTTGGGTTTTGAATTGGCGGGTAAGGTCAATGAGATTCTGGTGGATGTCGGTGACACAGTCACAACAGGTCAGCCGTTGATCCGATTGGATACCCAACTTTTGGAAACCGAGTCTAGCCAACTGAAAGCGCAGGCTGAAGAAGTCAAAGCTCAATTGAGTTTGGTGGCAGCGAACCTTAAACGTCAACGTTCATTGAAAGCGAAAGGCTTCAGTGCCGAAGCGGAGATTGATTCTCTCACCAGTGAGCAACGCGTATTGCAGGCGAACTTGTTGCGCATCGATGCATCGGTAAAAGGCAACGAACTGAAATTGGTGAAGTCGACAGTGCTTGCGCCTTATTCTGGAACCATCGCGACGCGCTTTGTTTCGCTCGGAGATGTGGTGAATGTGGGTAATCCAACTCTTACACTGCTCGCTTCTGAGGGCAAAGAGGCCTTCATCGGTATTCCTGCTCACCAAATGCAAAAAGTCACCTCACTTTCTTCGCCTAACATCCGAGTTGGGAGAACAGATTATGCCGTGGAGCTATTGAATCCCGGCGCAATGGTCGACACCCAATCTCGCAGTGTCGGTTTGCGTTACCTATTCCCTGAACAATCATCGGTATTGGAAGGGCAACTTGCCTACCTTAAATTTGATGAGCAGATTGATGACTCAGGTTACTGGGTGCCATTAACGGGTTTGATTGATGGATTGCGCGGTGTGTGGAACATCTTTGTGATTGGTGAAGACAATAAGGTTGAACGTAGAAGTGTTCAGGTGTTGTTTGCCAACAATCAACAAGCGTATGTGAGTGGGGCGATTGAAGACGGTGAACAGGTCATCGCCAGTGGTTTACATCGCTTAGTTCCGGGCCAAATCGTGAAACCAGTCAGTGCGGCTGAGTAGGTAATAGTATGAAAATAATAGAGACTATTTCCAACACTCGACTGCTTATCTTGATGACCGCGCTGCTGATGGTGAGTGGTATTTCGGCGTTCATGACGTTGCCACGTGCAGAAGACCCAGTAATCATCAACCGTTACGCGAACATCACAACCAGCTTCCCCGGCGCCAGTGCCGAGCGTGTTGAAACCTTGGTTACTGAGGTAATCGAGAACAAGCTGCGTGAGCTGAGTGAAGTTAAATTGGTGAGTTCAACCTCTAGGCCGAGCGTATCGATTGTCACGCTAGAATTGAATGACACCATCACCGAGCCAGAACCCGTCTGGTCCCAAGCTCGCGACAAGTTATCTGATATCGAATCCATTTTGCCTGCGGGTGCTCAATCGCCTGATCTCGATAGCGACCATACCTATGCTTTCACGACCATCGCATCTCTAACTTGGTCTGGTGCAGGCGAGCCTGATAGGTTAACGCTGGGCCGTTATGCCAAAGAGCTCGCCAAGCGACTAAGAACTTTGTCGGGTACTGAATTCGTTGATGAATACGGGATGCCGCAAGAAGAGATTCAAATCAGTTTACGTACGGCCGATGCCGCTGCTCTAGGGCGTTCAAGCGCCAATATCGCTGAATCGCTCGAAGGGGCAGACGCCAAGAACTCGGCGGGTGAACTGGTCAGTGCTTATTCTCGCTTTGGCTTAGAAATTAAATCTGAACTGGATTCCATTGAACGCATTAAGCAAGTGCCAATAGCCACTGATAGCAAAGGTCACATCATCCGTATGGAAGACATTGCTTCGGTGAAACGTGGTGAGAAAACCCCACAAGACCAGATTGCTATTGTAGATGGTGAGCCGGGTGTGATTGTCGCGGCAAGAATGCACCCTGATCTGCGAGTTGATAACTGGACGTCGCGAGCTAATGCTCTGATTGGTAAATTTGAGCAAGAGTTACCAAGTAACGTTAAGGTGACCGTGCTCTTTAATCAGCAAGGTTATACCGAGACTCGCTTAGACGATTTAGGCAAAAGCTTGATGATCGGTTTCGGTCTGATTTTGATTGTGCTGTTTGTCACTTTAGGCGTGCGTGCCGCGATCTTAGTCGCCATTTCTCTGCCGTTAACCTCATTATTGACCTTGTCGATCATGAAAATGACCGGTGTACCGATTAACCAAATGTCGGTGACAGGCCTAATTGTGGCGCTCGGGATCATGGTGGATAACGCGGTGGTGATGGTCGATACCATTCAAGCTTATCGCTTGAAAGGGCAACAGCGCGCTGAAGCGACCATGAATGCATTGAAGCATTTATGGGTGCCGTTATTAGGCTCAACCTTAACTACCGTGTTGGCGTTTGCTCCGATTATCTTGATGCCGGGTGCATCGGGTGAATTTGTCGGTGGTATTGCGATTACCGTTTCTTTCTCATTGATCGGCTCTTACATCATCTCGCACACCTTAATCGCAGGCTTAGCGACCAAGTTATTACCGAAACAACTCAGCGACGTTGATAAGAAAGGGCGGCACCATTGGTACATGACGGGTTTGAGAATCCCGGCTTTGACGCGTTGGTTTTCGTCTTCTGTTCGCTTTGGCGTCACGCATCCAACCATCACGATTGCTTTGGTGTTATTGGTACCGTTTACCGGTTACTGGAGTATGTCTCAGCTGACTGAGCAATTCTTCCCGCCATCAGACCGAGACATGTTTGAGATTCAGGTTTACATGCCGCCGCAAGCGAGCATTTACGCCACCAAAAACACCTCTGAAAAAATCGACGATATCATTCATCGTTACCCTGAAGTGGAACGCATTGATTGGCTAGTGGGCGCAAACTTCCCATCCTTCTATTACAACCTGCAAGCAAGGCAAAATAACGCGCCGTACTTCTCGCAAGCCATGGTGAAAACAGAGAACTTTGACCAAGCCAATGCGCTAATTCCACAGTTGCAAAAGGTGTTGGATGAAGAGGTGCCGGAAGCACAAATCTTGGTACGTAAGCTTAACCAAGGGCCTCCATTTACCGCGCCCGTTGAACTGCGAGTGTATGGTGAAAACCTCGATACGTTGAAAGCGATTGGTGAGGATGTGCGATTGATTTTGGCGGGTGTTCCTCATGTGACGCACACAAGGGAAACGCTGCAACCGGGTACACCTAAGGTGTGGTTGAAGGTCGATGAAGACACCGCAAAGCTGAACGGTATTTCATTGAACCAGTTCGCAGGTATGCTGCAAACTACGCTGACAGGTCGTGAAAGTGGCTCTGTGATTGAAGGCAGTGAGTCGGTACCAATCCGTGTTCGTGTCGCGGATGAAGCGCGTGAAAACCTAGCGCATTTAAGCAATATTCGTTTGCCAATTAGCTCTGAGGTGTACTCAACGGGAATTAATGTTTCGACTCTGGCAGAACTGGAATTGACGACCAGCCGCGGCGCGATTACTCGTCGTAACGGGCAACGAGTGAACACCATTGAAGGTTACATTGAAGCGGGTGTTTTACCTCAAACCGTCCTTAATGAATTCCAGAAACGCTTAGCAAGCTATCAGATGCCATCGGGTTATACGATTGGTTTTGGTGGTGAATCAGCGGAGCGAGACAATTCAGTCAACAGCCTCATCTCGAATGTCGCAGTCGTGGTGGTATTGATGGTGCTGGTGGTGGTGATGTCATTCAACTCGTTCCGAATGAGCAGCATCATCTTCATGGTAGCAGGGTTGGCTGGTGGACTAGGGCTGCTGTCGGTATGGTTCTTCGGTTATCCGTTCGGCTTTACGGTGATTATCGCGATGCTTGGGATTGCGGGCTTAGCGATTAACGCGGCCATTGTGATTTTGACCGAATTGAAACTCGATAAAGAGGCTTCCTCCGGGAATGTAGATGCAGTCGTTGAAGCTGTGATGTCGTGTACTCGCCATATCAGCTCAACCACGATAACGACTGTTGGCGGCTTTATGCCACTGATCATTGCTGGTGGTGGCTTCTGGCCTCCATTTGCGGTCGCGATTGTGGGCGGAACGGTATTAACCACGCTTATTTCTTTCTACTTTGTGCCTGTGGTTTATTATTTAATGACTAAAAACCAGCGTAAGAAAGTCGTCATAGCATCAGCATAATCCCTTTCTTAAGGACGATTACTCCTCTCCTTTGAGGGGAGTAATACCCACTTAAAACAGATAAAAATACTCATCAAATCGGCTTTTCAGGTCGATCTTTGACACTATTTTTCGGCACCTCACTGACATTATTGCGAATGAAAAGTAGTGTGTTATTCGAATATCTAATGGGTTTCTGATTGGAGCAATATCTTTTCTAAATACCATTAAAATCCTATGTGAATTCATAAATTTGATGTTCATCACGCTTTGTTTAATTCACGCTTTCTAATGTACCCAAACATCACTTCGCTTCATCATTGTTGGTCGCCGACTCTCCCGATTCTTACTCATCCCTTATCAGTGTTGGTTTTGCATGTGTAGCACGCCTATGTCGTGTAGCTAATTCCTTCTCTGTTTTCCATGTTTCACTTTCATAAATGGAAGGTTAGTTTCCAAGTTTGTTTGGTGAGCTTTCAAATTCAACTCTTCATAATGCGCCGAATGTAACAATGTATTTCAAAGTGTAACAATTAAGTCATGTTTCCTGTGTGGTTTTAACCCAGCGGTAACGGGCTCTATTGCATTGCTTTTTGAGATGCGGCGTTTCACATGCTCAACACATAAATATTCTAATGATCATGACAACCAGTACTTAGGCGTTCGTTCTGAGGCTGGATAACCATCGAGAAAGTTAATGGAAGTTTCAAGATATAAACGCATTTTATCGAGGACAAGTTTGTCGAAGATTGGTTTGCTGGGAACCATTCTTATGCTCGAAGGGTGTAACTCCGCATTGCTCGACCCAAAAGGTAGCGTTGGCGTTCAGGAAAAAGAGCTGATTATCACGGCTCTGTTGCTGATGTTGATTGTCGTCATCCCAGTAATTCTGATGACCATCTACTTTGCTTACCGATACCGCGAAAGCAATACCACGGAAGAGTATGCACCAGACTGGGCGCACTCAACCAAAATTGAAATAGTGGTATGGACAATTCCAATCATCATCATCGCGATTCTAGCCACCATCACTTGGCGAACAACACACGAATTAGAGCCATCAAAGCCTCTGGTGAGTGACGTTAAGCCTATGGTGATCGAAGTGGTCTCTCTGGACTGGAAGTGGCTGTTCATCTATCCGGAGCAAAACATTGCGACGGTTAACTATGTTGCGTTCCCGAAAGATGTACCGGTGACGTTTAAGCTAACTTCAGACAACATCATGAACGCATTCTTTATCCCGCGTCTTGGTTCGCAGATCTACGCGATGCCGGGAATGGTGACTAAGTTGAATTTAATTGCAAACCACGAAGGTGACTTCAAAGGCCTTGCATCGAACTACAGTGGCAAAGGGTTCTCACAGATGAAATTCACCGCATCAGCCATGCCTGATCAAGTGGCGTTTTTAAACTGGGTGGAGAAAGTGAAAGCAAGTCCTGATCGTATTGAAGATTGGGAGCAGTTCCGTTCATTGGCCGCGCCAAGTGTGGCTGAACCTGTGACTCTGTTTTCTAGTATCCCACCATTTTTATTCACTGATGTCGTGACCCAGCACCCTGGTTCAATGAACTGTTTGCCGGAAACCCAAGGATAATCGTCATGTTTGGAAGATTAACTCTAGACTCAATTCCCTACCACGAACCCATTATTTTGATCACCTTAACCATGATCGCTTTAGTGGGTAGTTTAGTGGTGTATGCGGTAACAAAAGCCGGTAAGTGGCAATACCTATGGAATGAATGGTTTACGTCTGTAGACCACAAAAAACTAGGCTTCATGTACATTGCGGTCGCGATGGTGATGTTAGTTCGTGGCTTTGCCGATGCGGTCATGATGCGCAGTCAGCAATTGCTTTCTGCAGCTGGTGAGACTGGCTATTTACCGCCACATCACTACGACCAAATCTTCACGGCTCACGGCGTGATCATGATTTTCTTCGTCGCGATGCCTCTGGTTATCGGCTTGATGAACATCATCGTGCCGCTGCAAATTGGCGCTCGTGATGTTGCATTCCCTTATCTGAATAACTTGAGCTTCTGGCTGTTTGTGGTGGGTATTATCCTAACCAACATGTCGCTTGGCTTGGGTGAGTTTGGCCGTACGGGTTGGTTGGCGTATCCGCCGTTGTCTGGCATTGAGGCGAGCCCGGGAGTCGGGGTCGATTATTGGATATGGGCACTGCAAATATCCGGTGTGGGTACCACGTTAACGGGTGTGAACTTCTTCGCGACTATTTTGCGCATGCGTACTCCATCTATGCCAATGATGAAGATGCCAGTGTTCACTTGGGCATCTCTGTGTGCCAACATCCTGATCATCATCTCTTTCCCAATCCTAACGGTCACCATCGCGTTACTGACTTTGGATAGATACATCGGCACGCACTTCTTCACCAATGACCTTGGTGGCAACGTGATGATGTATGTGAACTTGATTTGGGCATGGGGACACCCTGAGGTGTACATCCTAATCTTGCCTATCTTCGGTGTGTTCTCTGAAGTGACTGCAACCTTCTCTCGCAAAAAACTGTTTGGTTATACCTCACTGGTATGGGCGACGGTGGCTATCACTATTTTAGCGTTTGTGGTTTGGTTGCATCACTTCTTCACCATGGGTTCTGGCGCCAATGTGAATGCCTTCTTCGGCATCGCGACCATGATTATCTCTATCCCAACCGGGGTTAAGATCTTCAACTGGCTATTCACCATGTACAAAGGTCGTATCCGCTTTACTACACCAATGATGTGGACGGTCGGTTTCCTAATTACCTTTACTGTAGGTGGTATGACGGGCGTATTGATGGCGGTTCCGGGTGCGGATTTCATCCTGCATAACTCTGTATTCCTGATTGCTCACTTCCACAACGTGATCATCGGCGGCGTTGTCTTCGGTTGTTTTGCAGCGATTGGTTACTGGTTCCCGAAAGCGACCGGCTTCACTCTGAACGAGCTTTGGGGCAAACGCGCATTCTATTGCTGGATCATCGGTTTCTTGATGGCGTTCTTGCCGCTTTACGCTCTTGGTTTTATGGGCATGACGCGTCGTTTGAGCCAAGACATTAACCCTGAGTTTTTCCCTCTACTGGCGGTTGCGGCTGCAGGTACGGGCGTGATTGCGATGGGTGTGGTGTGTCAGTTTGTTCAGATTTACGTGAGTGTTCGTGATCGCGACCAAAACCGAGATCTAACTGGTGACCCATGGGGCGGACGTACCTTCGAATGGGCAACATCGTCACCACCACCGTTCTACAACTTTGCAAAACTGCCTAAGGGCGATGAGATCGATTCGTTCTGGTATCAAAAGCAAAGTGGCGAGTTTGACCCAACTCAGGAAGAAGAATACGAACGTATTCACATGCCGAAGAACACACCGACAGGCATTTATGTGTCTGCATGGGCGTTGGCATTTGGCTTCGCAATGATCTGGTACATCTGGTGGTTAGCAGCTGCAAGCCTAGTGGGCATCGTGGTGACGTGTATTCAACACAGCTACAACGACGATGTGGACTACTACGTGGAAGTTGAAGAGATCAAAGCGATTGAAGCGGCTCGACGTGCACAGCTTGAAGAAGCGAAGAAACAGTCAGTGAAAAGCGACAATTCTAGTCGTGGTAACAGCGCTGACGGTGACAGTGATAACAACGAAAATAAAGATGATTTGGAGACGACGTATGCAAGCTAATACTCCGTCACACACTTATGATCTTGCACACTCGCATGATCATCACCACGAAGCCGCGGGCAACAAGTTGTTTGGTTTCTGGGTTTACTTGATGAGTGACTGTGTCCTGTTTGCCACGCTTTTCGCGACTTATGCCGTGCTTGAGAGTGGCTCAATCGCTGGGCCGACAGGTAAAGACATCTTTGAACTGCCGTTCGTGTTTGTCGAAACCATGATGCTGCTGTTCAGTAGTATCACCTTCGGCTTTGGCATGATTGCGATGAAGCGCAAAGACGTGACCGGACTGAAGCGATGGATCAAAGTGACTTTCGTATTGGGCTTAGCCTTTATCTGTATGGAAGTGTATGAGTTCCACCACTTGATTGCAGAAGGTTATGGTCCTCAAGAGAGTGCGTTCCTTTCAGCGTTCTTTACCTTGGTTGGTACACACGGTTTGCACGTAACGTTCGGTCTTATCTGGATGGCGGTGGCGTATCACCAACTTTCAACCAAAGGCTTGAACGACAACATGTCGATGCGTTTCCAGTGCTTAAGTTTGTTCTGGCATTTCCTTGATATCGTTTGGATTTGTGTATTTACCATCGTGTACTTAATGGGGGTGATGTAATGGAACAGCATCTAGACAGCGGTGCAACGGATTACGTGAAAGGCTTTATTGCTTCACTAATTCTCACCATTATTCCGTTCTACATTGTGTGGGCACATGCGCTACCAAACACGGAAACTTACGTGATCTTGTTCGGTTGTGCGCTGGTGCAAATCTTTGTGCACTTTAAGTACTTCTTACATATGGAAGCGAAATCTTCCGATGGGCGTTGGAACTTAGTGTCACTGATGTTTACTGCCATTGTTGTATTGATTCTTATCGCTGGCTCGGTATGGATCATCTACAACATGAACGTCAACATGAAGTTGTAGGCCAAGGTATGCTGAAAAAATATTTGTCTATTACCAAACCGGGCATCATTTTCGGCAACCTGATTTCTGTTGCGGCGGGGTTCTTCCTCGCCGCAAAAACAGAACCAGCCAGTGCGATGTTGTTACTGACGACTTTAGCGGGTGTAGGGCTTGTGATTGCATCAGGTTGTGTTGTGAACAACATCTTTGATCGAGACATCGACCAAAAGATGAAGCGCACACAAAATCGAGAATTGGTTCAAGGAAACATCAATACAGATGTAGCGTTCGTCTATGCCTTGGTTTTACTGCTAGCAGGCACAGCGCTGCTGTTTCAGTTCGCTAATCCGATCTCTGCGGTCATGGTGTTGCTTGGCTATGTGTTTTACGTCTTTTTCTACACCATGTGGTACAAGCGTACATCGGTTTACGGCACTTTAGTCGGCAGTATTTCGGGAGCCGTTCCGCCGTTAGTGGGTTACTTGGCGGTGACGAATTACATCAGCCTTGAAGCGGTTTTGTTGTTCGCGATGTTCTGTTTATGGCAAATGCCGCACTCGCACGCGATCGCGATGTTCCGCCTTCAAGATTATCGAGATGCAGGCATTCCTGTGTTACCGGTGAAAGAGGGCGTCGACAAAGCGCATCAGCACATGAAAGCCTATGTGGTAGCGTTTGGCGCAGTCTCGTTGGCGCTGTTCCTACTCGGAGATGCGGGCTATGAATACCTAGCGGTGTCGGCGGCAGTCTGTTTTATGTGGACTAAAGTGACGTTTCGTAAGGTTGATTGCCTCAACTACATCCAGTGGTCAAAGACTGTCTTTAAAGTGTCTCTGCTGGTGGTGATGAGTATCAGTGGTGTGCTGGGACTGGAGTTGATTCCGTTGCCTACGCTTTTTTGATTTAAGTTTGTCGTTGAACCCTCAATGTTCTGAAGTCCGAGGGTTTGACGACTTTTTATCTGTCCCGCTTTAAGCTATTACCCTTCAAAAATATCACTAAGCCAATCTTCAAGCTGCTCTCGTTTGTCTTGAGGGCCATTGATTACCACTAATCCATTCAGTGTCGCTTGATCCCAAGAGATCGTTCCGTTCGCTAATGCATCGAACACGTCGAGCTCTGTAATAAGCAATAAATCGTTCTCTGTCGGCAAAGTGTCTCTTCCTGAAATGTTCACGCCTTTTTCAATGCTGATTTGGCTGTAGTGACCTTTAATCGCTTCAAATAAGTTGAATTCAATCTTACTCGGATGCGCCTTTGCGAGTGCTGACTTTATCGAAAACAGTTTGAAATGATCCGGTTTATCTAGGTTTCCGAACTCGTCATCTTGCCTTGCTGTGATGACATTGCCAAATACCTCCAGTGAACCGGGCTCTGTCACTAAACTAAATCCGGTTTCTTGGTGTAATCCGCAAGCTAATACCAGAGAAGAACTGAGTGAAAGCAAAAGAACAAAACGTTTTAGCATGTGTGAACCTTAAAAGAAGCGGGGCAGTTTCCTTACTCCAACAATAGACCTAGATCGTTGAGTTAAGGTTGCGAACTGTACCAATAAATAAACGATAAAGGGACCACAATGGGTCCCTAAGTTATCGACTCGCCATCCTTAGCAGCCTTTGATTATTAGCGAACGATGAGCATGATCTCTTCTGGAGTCATTGCCTTATCGAAGTAGCTCATGAATTGACCGAAGCCTTTGATGTCGCCATTCGAGAACGTGAATGCACCAGACTGTAGGTTGGTACCAATCACTTGTTGAGCGTTTGGACCTGCAATCAAGATTTGGTTCAATACTGCACGAGTGGTGTCGATTTGAACGTCTGCGCCTTTCACTGCTTCTTCGTGTAACTGAGCAATACCGTTGCGAATTTCGATAGTGAATGCTTCGTTCGTATCAGAGAAGTTGTACGTTAGCATCATGTTCACGTCTAACGAGTTTTCTGCGATAAGCGTTGAAGTCATCATGTCGAAGATCTGCTTGCTTGGTAGTGCAGTAAGAACGTCAACAGAAGCGAAGCTGATCATGTTAGAGAAGTCACGTTTGTTCTCTAGTTCAGCCGCCGCGTTGAGCGCCCAGTTACGCCAGTTGATGTTCACTTGGTCTGCAGCCCATGCTTTGTAAGCTTGTGCTTTCATCTCACGAGCTTCCATATCTTGCTTGTTTACCGTGATTGGGTAAGAAAGAATTTCTGCTGCAAATGTGTAGTTCTCAGCCTTAATTGCTGCTTGTGCAGTAGTAAGGATGTTGTCACGACCGCCCATGATCTCTACGAATGCTTTAGCGCGTTGCTCGTAAGCCATTGGCTCTAGCTGCCATGGATCCGCTTCGAAGAAACCGTTGTAACCTACGTAAATCTGACGCACGGCGTGTGCAACAGTACCGTAGTGTTCACCTAACCAAGGGTGTTCTGCAAGGTGCTTAGGAAGTTTAACTACTTCAACTAGCTCGTCTGGCGTCATACCTTTGTTCATGTAACGGATAGTTTGATCATGAGTGTATTGAATCGCATCACGGTAAGCCGTTAGTACGTCAGCTACTGCTTCTTTACCTTCAACAGGACGACCGTGAGAGTTAATCATGATCTCAGTGTCGAACTTACGCATTACGTCGATGCCCTTGAACCACATTGATGGGTCACGGAATTTAGTACCACGGATGGTGTGAAGGTTAGGGAAGTTCTCACCTTGAAGTACTTCAGCCGCGTGCAGGATTTTCTGGTCTGGGAAGTAAACCACTAACTCATCTTTAGTTTCAGATGGCACGTTCTCGATGTGCATTTTCACGCCAGAAATTTCGATTTCGATGTGGCTTTGGCTTGGTACAAGCAGGTTTGGTTCGATGAACGAGATAGCACCTTGCATGAAGCGCGGACCAAGGCCGTCGTTTACTGTGCCGTGCTCGCCTTCTTCTACGTGCTTAGCACCTGTGTAAGAAGTACGGTGACCAAATAGAGTACCTAGGTTTGAAGACCAGTTAGCCACTGCAGCGGTTAGGCCTTCTTCAGCGATGATTTTTACTTCACCTGATGCCACTTCTTCGCCAGTCACCCACGCACGCACACCAGAGATGTGGTCGATGTGGTTGTGAGAATAAATGATTGCTTTAACCGGCTTGTCGGTGATTTGACGGAACTGTTCTTTAACCGATTGAGCCATTTCTACCGACTCGCCTGGATCAACAATGATGATGCCGTCCGTACCTTCAATCATGACGGGTGTATCTAGACCGAAACCGTAACCAAGATATACGTTGTCATCTACTTTGATGATTGCTTGGTCCATTTTACGACCATGCTTGGTGAGGATTGGGTGAACATGGTCAGACTCAGCAGTGTAAGCTAGAGAATCGCCTGTTTTAGAAACAACTTGAATACGTTCGCCTTTTCCCCAGAACATGTTTGATTTGTGTTCGAATAGAACCTCGCTCTTGTAGCGAGCATCAAGATCAATGTTTTGGTATTGCGCAGCATTTGCCGTCTGAAGTTCTTGGCCGACTTTCGATGTCGCTTCTACAGTTGGCGTTGCAGATGCAAAACCAGAAGCAAATAGTGCACTTGCGATTGCAACTGGAAGTGCCATTTTTTTGAATGTGTTAGTCATGATAGTGACCTTATATTTGGATACAGGAATTGGATTTCTTGAGCCAAATAATAGACAGGAGAGGGGGCGCTATCTACGCGCTAATAGGATTTCAACCTATCGTTATTACGATGTTTTATTTTATTAATGATTGTATTAGCGATTTTTATTTGATCTGAATCAATTAGCCAGATGAGCTTGTGACAGATACAAAAATGCCCTGAAATTCAGGGCATTTAATTTGGAATTAATGGCTGTTATATAAGTTCTTACCGAGAACCTCAGTACTTACCAAGCACCTAAGTAAGACTTGTAAGATTGTAGGCGAACCGTTGCCGCACCGATTACATCAATAAAGCCCCAGAATGGATGTGGCTTCTCAGCAGAAATCCAAGCTGCGCCAGCTGAACCAATTGGGATATTGAAACCTTCTGGTTCGATGATCTCAAGTACGATGGTACGACCTAAACCGTTACCGTTTCTTACCACGTGTTGACCGACGCTTTGTGGCCCCTGAAGTGGAGAAATACTTGACTCCCCCGTACCTGCATTAAAGCTGTGTACTTTTGCTCGGAACACATGCCCTGGGTAGGCATCAACGAAGAACTCTGCGAAGTCTCCTACTTGAACATAGCCGTAAGTTTGGTCTGAAATACGCATCTCAAGGAATTTTTTGCTGGTGTTGTAGAGGTGCATGTTACCCATGACAGAACCTTCAGCAATATTCACTATCGATACCTGACCATCAAATTCAGCTCTAATGGTTTTCTTCTCTTGCGCCCAATTTACTTTTTGTAGATCGGCTTTTAACGACACAAGTTGAGCGTGCAGCACTCGAAGGTCTGAGTCGTACTTTTCTACGTCACGCATATTGAAGATTTCAGGTGACGTTTCAGCGCGCTCTAAGTCGCGAGTCATTTGCTTGATTTCTTCTTCTTTCTGAACAATTGAAGATTCGATCTTTGCTTTGTCTGCGGCAGAATCGATGTCGACGAGTGTGTAAATTACGTCGCCTTCTTTAACCATTTGGTTGTGCTCAACAAGCACTTTGTCGATCTGCTGACCAAAGATAGGTGACATTACCGCGTGTGGTGCTTTCACTGTGGTTGAGTTGGTTAAATCAACCGGTGCCCATAAGCGAGAGATAACCGCTAATACGGCAAGGATTGTTACGCCGCCAATGGCAGCCCAGGTGTAGTTTTTGAAGTTCTTCTTCAGTGCACCTGTCGCAAACAGTGACCATACAATTAGGATATATGGAATCATCATCTCTTTCATTATGCGACCTCTTTATTTGTTGGAGTCTTTTCTTTTGAAGGCTGAGCTTCTGGAGACTGTTCTACTGGAGATTGTTTGGTTTGAGACGGCTCCGTTACTGGTTCTTCAGGTGATACGTGGACTACGGAGGCCTCTGTATTAGTCGCGTCTCGTTTAGGTTGTACACCACGGCGAATCACATCACTCAGTGATTGACCAATATGTTTCCAGTTCGCTAGCGCGATAACCAACGCGATAACCCAGAATGTTTTGCTGATGAAGAGCCCGCAAAGTGACAGTGCAAACACGATCTGTACGTGAGCGCTTTTGTGCTCTTTTGCCTTATGCACTCCCAGTTCATGCAATTGCCACATGCCGTAAACACCGGCTAATACCACAGCAATGGTCACCGAGAACAAGTAACCAGAGAAGTACTCCATCTGGAAGAAGTTCATCATCATTTCATTGGGATGATTGTTGAATTGAGACATGTCGATGTCTTTAGAATGGATAGTGCCTAACGGTGCAAGAGCCCATGCACCAGCAAACATCACTGCCATAAACAGGCAGAATTTAATCAAGACCATCACAACGGCCCAGATTTTCTGGAAAACGATTTTTATAAAGTTCATATCTCAACCTAAATAAGGAGAGAGAAAGTGCAGCCTTGGTACAAGACTTTTAGAAGACATCTGAAAGAGGTGTTGAACTCACGTAACCGTATAGACCTACTGAGTCAAAAGTACTAGATGACAATTAAAAATCGCTTTGACCACGTAGACAACGCATTCTCGCGAATAGAGTGTTAAAAACACCTGGCGAAATCATTCTTAAGTAACGTCTACCATTGATAGGTTCGTTTGCTGCATTGGGTTTTAAGGCCGTCTTCCGTGATGTGTGCAACACCATCATCTACACATTTTTAGGTTTTCTGTTTAGGTTAAGAATTGATTTGTTGGCGAAATAATAGGAAGTGTAACTGGTGCTATCTACGCATTATTGCGATATTGAATTATCGTAATTACGATGAATTGAGTGGTTGCTTAAACGTGAGGTGGGTTTATTTGAACAGGCTCAAACTCGGCTTATAAAATATGTCTATTTAATTAGCCTGGATCATAGAAGTGGCTATAAAAGTATCAATAAGGCAGGACGGAAATATTGAATACTCCGACCAGTCTAGGGTGAGTTTGGGTGGATTAAGCGTTACTGGCACAGCGAAGAGATTTAGATTCCAATCTGGCGAATGTGGCAGCTATTCGAAAGAGTGAGTTGTTCTGACATTTTTGCTCTTTACCATATGATGCTTCCTTCTCAGTTTTGTTTTCTCAATGAGCATCCGTTGTTTCATTCTATCGCTTTTACGATAAGATAATTAAATCTATCGCCAAATGAGCACTGAATCATGAGTAATGACATTCCGAATTTTAACTTATTGGCTGTGTTTTCAGCGGTGATGGAGCAGGGCAGTTTGAGTAAAGCTGCGGATCAACTCAGTACTAATCAATCGACCATCAGCACCGCGTTAACTCGTCTAAAGAAAGAGATTGGCCAAGAGCTTTTTGTTCGCAAAGGAAGAGGTGTTGCGCCTACGTCTTATGCGCAAAGCTTGTATGAACAAATTAAAGCGCCGATCAATGAACTCAATGGCGTGTTTCAGTCGATGGCTAATTTTGATGAGCAATCCTCTGAGCGTAAGTTTGTTATTTCTGCACCTGAGCACTTACAGTGGGTACTTCTCAATAGTTTCGCGGCGCTTCCTAATCAAAACTTGTCGCTGGAAGTCTTTGATCAACCAGACAGTGATGAGCGCATTTATGAAGATCTTTTGACTCAAGAGTTCGATGCGATGATCGATATTGTGGTGCCTGAACACCCAAGTATCGTCAGTGAAACACTTTATGAAGGCGAGTTTGTGATCGTGTGTCGAGCTGATCATCCACGGATTCAAGGTGAAATCAGCGAAGCTCAGTTCCTAAGTGAAAAGCATGCTGTATTAGACAGAACACGACGTAAAGTTCGCAGTTTGAATCACTACACTTCTTTGGATCTGTCCCAGCGTAAAATCGTGTTTCACGGGCGCTCGCTGTTCAGTAATATTTTGCTGTGTAGCCAATCCGATTACATCACTGTCGTGCCTTTATCTATGGCCGTGCAGTTCCAAGAAAAGTTAAGTTTGCAGCTGTTCAAGCCGCCCTTTGAATATCAGCCGATATCTCATTACCTGATTTGGTTGAAGAAGCAGAACAGCGACCCCGCTCATAAATGGTTCAGAGAACAAGTCATCAATACATCAGATTCAATGTCGAAGGCGCTTAAAGATAGGCGGTTGCGATTTTAATTGAGAGTCTAAATCTAAGGGGAGTATTGGCTTCCCTTTTTTGTGTCGCTTAGTTGGTACTAGACAATATGTTAATAACAAAAAATTATTAAAATGAGAATATTTAATAATTTCACTGATTTGTGTGTGTTCAGTAATATACCTAGCAACAGAGAAGTAGGTGGCCTCAAGGTCAACCTAAACGAACATTACTTAGCTTCTGAACGAGGCTGAGATTAAAGTATCAAGGGCGAAATATGAAATTCCTACACACAATGATCCGAGTTACTGATTTAGACAAGTCTATCGAGTTCTACACCAAGGTATTGGGAATGAAGGAACTTGAACGCCACGAAAACAAAGAGTACCGCTACACATTGGTTTTTGTTGGCTATGAGCAAGGCGGCACGACTATCGAGCTAACGTACAACTGGGATACGAATGAGTACGAGATGGGCAGCGCGTTTGGTCATCTGGCATTGGGTGTAGAAGATATTTACGCAGCATGTGACAAAATCAAATCGCTAGGTGGCAACGTCACTCGCGAAGCGGGTCCAGTGAAAGGCGGCTCAACTCATATCGCTTTTATTACTGACCCAGACGGCTACCAAATCGAACTGATTCAACTAGGTTAATCGAGGATATAACAATGACAAACGCACTATTTCAACCAATTCAACTTGGTAATATCGAGCTTAAAAACCGTATTGTTATGCCACCGATGACGCGTTCTCGCGCAACGCAACCTGGTAATTCAGCAAACGATATGATGGCGGCTTACTACGCTCAGCGTGCTTCTGCAGGTTTGATTATTGCTGAAGGCACACAAATTTCACCTATGGGTCAAGGCTATGCTTGGACTCCGGGTATCTATTCTGATGAGCAGATCGCTGGTTGGAAAAAAGTGACTGATGCCGTACATGAAAAAGAGGGCGTTATCTTCGCTCAACTTTGGCATGTAGGTCGTGTAACACACCCAGACAACATTGGTGGTGAACAGCCAATCTCGTCTTCTGCACTTAAAGCACAAAACGTAAAGGTATTCATCGATAACGGTACTGATGAACCGGGCTTTGTTGATGTGGTTGAACCTCGTGAAATGACGAAACAAGACATCAAAGAGGTGGTTGAACAGTATCGCCAAGCGGCTTTGAATGCGGTTGAAGCAGGCTTTGATGGTATCGAACTTCACGCAGCGAATGGTTACTTAATCAACCAATTCATCGATTCTGAAGCAAACAACCGCACTGACGAATACGGTGGTTCAATTGAAAACCGTTTACGTTTCCTAGGCGAAGTGGTTGAAGCTATGGTTGAAGCGATTGGTGCTGACCGTGTTGGTGTACGCCTTGCTCCGTTCACATCGTTGAATGGTACGGTTGACGCTACACCAGTAGAGACTTACACAGCGGCGGCAGCACTACTTAACCTATACAAAATTGTTTACCTACACATTGCAGAAGTTGATTGGGACGATGCACCTGAAACGCCAAAAGCATTTAAAGCAGCAGTTCGTGAAGCCTACGAGGGTGTCCTTATTTATGCGGGTAAATACGATAGCGAGCGTGGCGAAAAAGCCGTTGCTGAAGGCGTAACTGACATGGTTGGTTTTGGTCGTCCATTCGTTGCGAACCCAGATTTACCAGCTCGTATTCAAAATGGTTACCCACTTGCAGCGCACGATCCAAACACATTGTTCGGTGGTGCTGAAAAAGGTTTAACGGATTACCCAGAATACGCAGGCTAAAAACAGCTGCCTGAAGCAGAGTATTGAGATAGTATCTCGATCCTGTTGAATGTTTATAAAAAGCAACCTTGCAGAGTCGGGTTGCTTTTTTTGTTATTGGACTAAGTAAAATGATGAACGTGAAAGCGATGCGCGGAGAGCTTTACCTTCTATTTGCCACCCTGCTAGCTGGGGTGGGATGGATTGCATCTAAGCTGGTGGTATTAGAAATGCCTGGGCCAGTGTTCATTGGTGTGCGATTCCTCGTCGCGAGTCTTATTCTTCTGCCATTTTGTATTCACCATATTCGTAAGCTTTCGTTTAAGCAGATTCTGTCTCTTTGCGGCGTGGGTTTGTTGTTGTCTGCCTCATTGCAGGTATGGGTGTTTGCAGTTTCGGTGACTGAAAGCTTGTCGGAAGGGGCATTCATCATGAGCTTAGCCATGATCATTGCACCGTTTGTGTCTTGGATTTTGTTTCGAGTTAAGCCTAATCGCGCGTTTTGGATGTCTTTCCCGATCGCGATTATTGGCATGCTGTTGCTGACTTTGGGTAACGGCTGGCATGTTGAGCAGAGTCAGATTTATTTCTTACTAGCATCGATGTTGTTGTCTGTTCACTTTGTGATGAACAAGCGTGTGATTACCAATATCAAGCCTATCGCATCAATCTGTGTGCAACTGTTTGTGGTGGGTGTGAGTGGTTTAGCCTTTGCTTCTATGACAGCTCAGCCGGAGTTCGAAATCACCAAAACCTTAGTCTTCTGGTTTATTGTCTCTGCGGTGATCGCAACGTCTATTCGTTACTTGCTACAAACGGTCGGTCAGCACTCCGTGAACATGGAAGTGGCGGCATTGATCATGATTCTTGAGCCTGTGTGGACGCTGCTGTTAAGTGTGAGTGTGCTTGGCGAAAGTGTAGAGATGCAGAAGCTGCTCGGTGGGGCGGTGATCATTGCTTCACTATTTTGCTATATCAAATGGTCGAGACGAAAATAAAACACTCGGCGCAAGGCCGAGTGTGGGTTGTTTTTCAATACACGTTCAGAGTGTAATAATTTCTAAGCACTAAGCTTGCTAAGCAGTGAACGCGGTAAGATCAGATTGCCGCGACTACTTTCTGAAGTAGCTTGAGCATTTGTTGTTGCTCTTCAGCATCTAACTCGTTCATCAACTCTTTGTTTAAACGAACGGGGATAGGAACGAGTTGTTCTTCAAGTGCTTTTCTGAGCCTTATCAGGCGAGTGTTGAACAAGACTTGTCGAGTGCAGAGCAAGGGTTAAATTCTGCGAATAAGACGTGCAAAGGGTGTCACCGTACTTATCGTTCTCGCTGGTAACTATTCTAACAACGAGCTTTAAATACAGGTGGTAAAGTCGAACCCTTACCACCATAGTCCTATCGCACAGCCTTCTTTTCTTTATGCCATCAATTCGAATGCACTAGGGGCGGGAAAGGACGTGAATGAATTAGTCGCGAATAGTGACTTTTGTAATCACAATATCTTCGCAAGGCACATCTTCGTGTCCCCAGCGAATGGTTGTTGGTGCTTTCGCAATTTTGTTTACCACATCCATACCTGCTGAAACCTTACCGAATACCGCGTAACCCCAGCCAGCATTGGTTGTTGAGGTGTGATCTAGGAAATCGTTGTCATCAAGGTTGATGAAGAACTGCGCCGTTGCAGAATGTGGTGCATCAGTCCGAGCCATTGCCACAGAACCAATCACATTCTTCAAACCACGGTTTGCTTCGTTGACGATTGGGGCGCGAGTTGGTTTTTCTGTCATGTCGATAGTGTGACCACCACCTTGAATCATGAAACCTTCAATAACACGGTGAAATGTCGTGCCTTCGTAGAAACCGTCTTGGCAGTATTTAAGGAAGTTTTTCGACGTTACTGGCGCTTTTTCAAGGTTCAGTTCAATCTCGATATCGCCAAAGTTGGTGGTGAAAGTAATCATAGGGCTACCTAAAGTTGAAGTTTTACTGAGTCGTAATGACGAAAGTGGGTTGCAGTATAGGGAAAATAACAGCGGATACCAGTGATGGTTTTATTGTGGTTGAATTCTCGTCAACCACCAAAATCACGCCTGATATTGTTTAAGGAACATCTCGACACTTGAAGTAATGAGCACTTGCTTGTGTGCAGCATCCGGTGACGGCACATGACCAATGATTTGCGGCCAAAACGCAAAAGACTTAAGCAGACCAATGAACTGCGTGGAGGCGAATTGTGGGTCTAGTTCTACTAAACGACCGTCTGCCAACGCGGCTTTAATCCAGGTTGTAAGTCCACTTTCTGCTTGGGAATATTTTTCCATCGCTTGATGCGCCAGTTCTGCGTTATGGAAATACTCTGAGAACAAAACGCGTGACAGGTCGATGAAGCCTTCAGACTCAAGTAACTCAAGCTCTTGATTGGCTATCGAGGAAAGCTGTTCTTCAAGTGGCAGTTCTGCTTGATATGGGAAATGCGTTGCGGCCAGAGTTTTGCTCCAAATGCTGTCTAGAATCTCATCTAAAAGCAGTTCTTTGCTGGCAAAGTGATTGTATACGGTGCGCTTTGATACTTCTGCGCGACTCGATATTTTATCCATGCTGGTGGCCTTGTAGCCATGCTCAGTAAACTCTGCGATAGCAGCGGCAACGATCGATTCACGTTTTCTTTGGCTCAGCGTTTTTTTTACAGTCATCGGGATACTACTCAATATGTCGCGGTTAGCATTACATACGCTAATTTTACACCAGTAAGTTTACTTTTAGAACACCAATCCGCGTATTGGTAATTCGGTCGAGAGCAACTGAATCGCTTTGCAATGCACGGTGGGTATCATAGAATCGAAAGTGTATTCGAATTTTATTGATATCAACGGAAGAGAATAAACAATCAATGAGTAGTATTTTAGAGTGTATTCGTACAGTTGGACGAGGAGAAAGAGGGCGTAAGCCTTTATCGTTCGAACAAGCCTACCGCATCATGGATGAGTATTTAAGCGGAGAAGTCGGTGACGACCAAATGGCTATGCTACTGATGTTGATTCGTGTGCAGAATGAAACCAATGAAGAGATCGCTGGCTTTGTAAAAGCGTTTCAATCTCGAGTGCCAGATTTAGGCGCTGATATTGATTGGCCGTGTTATGCAGGTAAGCGTAACGATAACGCCAGTGGCAAGCCTTGGAACTTGTTGGCGGCAAAAATCTTAGCTGACAATGGCTATAAAGTGTTAATGCATGGCTATATGGATAAGCCGAGCGGTAGGACGCACGTTGAAAGCCATTTGCAAGATGTCGGTGTGCAAAGTGCTGAGAGCCCTGAACATGCTAAGTCGATTCTTGAACAAGACGGCATTGCTTATTTACCGCTAGCTAACTTTGCGCCCGAAGCACAAACCATGATTGGTTGGAAACACCGCTACGGTTTGAGAACACCAATTAACACGGTAGTTCGAGCATTGAATCCTGGTGGTGGCCGTTTAGGTCTGCGTGGCAGTTTCCATCCTGGCTTTCCACAACTTCATGCGGAAGTTGAGCATGTTATCGGAAATAAATCCCACTCGGTGATTTCATTCAAAGGGATGAACGGTGAGTCGGAATATAATCCTAAAGTTAGCCAAACGGTATGGATGAGCTCTCCTGACAAAGTCGAATCGTTCTACTGGGAAGAGATGATGAACCTAGAGCTGCCACTTCCTAGTCAATGTGTACTTGGCACATCGGCTGAAGATATGGCGCTAATGGCGAATACCGTTGTCGACAGCATGACAGCCATTCTCTTTGCAGAAACGCACGATAAAACTGAGGCATACCAGAAAGCGGTGCGCCTGTGGCATGAGTATTGTGCGCGTTAGATGGTGGTTTGTAATCAATGAGAGAAGGTCAGCGAGCGCTGGCCTTTTTATACTTGATTTCTAGCAAGGGCTTTTCGTGAACGCCCAAACAATAAAGCTACTTCACTCGCATCAAGCGATGCATTTTGTCTTCGAACTGAATCTCAATCACCTGTGAGATTTTCATCTTATCAACACGATCAAGCATTCTCGCTTGGTAATCACGTTTTTTCATCCACTCTAGCGGTTCTTTAAAGCCATCTTCATTAATCACAAACGACTGATCGGTAATAGAGTCTTCAAAGATATGAACCACCCAAATGCGTGATTGGAAATCCAATAACTCACTAAAGTAGCTTTTTAACTTAGATAAGGAATTCGTTAGATACGTTTTAGGTGGGGTTTGGGAAGACATAGTAAACCGTATTTGGACAATGAAAATCGGCAAGGGCGCCGTCTGATCATTATAGCCTTTACCCGTTAGGCTTGTCAGGTCGAATTCGGCAGCCATTCACGGCTATTGCGCTTGCTAATGCTACTATGGCTGCCAGTTAGAGATTAACCAAATCAGTGTCGGATTCACTATTTAACGAATAGGCCGAAGTCGATCTCTTGTTCTCTTTGATATTTCACCAGCTTCACTTTTAGGTCGTGTTTTGCTGCTAAATCAATGGCTAAGCATGACATGCGTTTTATCTCATCAACGCAGCTTGATATCAGCGGTTTTTCTTGATTATCGATAGTGGCGATGAGTGTGTTTTCTGTGCCGTCGTTACCTGCGTAAATATACGCGTACATGTTGTTGTCGTGTTGCATAAACTTCCTAAAACGGGATTTCTAATTATTAGTGAGGTGAAGATTACAGGGTTTATTTACGCAGGCTAGCTCGGCTAAGTAAGGTTAAGCAAGGGAAAGTAAGGCTTTGTAAGGGCTCTTTTTTTTCTTTTTTCTGGCGTTCGAAAACGTGCTCAACCCTTTGTTTGTCTCACTTTTTTGTCTTGTTAGGTTTTGCCTATCAATAAAATTGTTGAAATCCATTTAGTAAAATCAAGATTTTAGACAACAATTAACTTAACAAGATAGAAAATATATGACGCAAAGTATTTAGGGAGAACGCAATGCATTCTATTAAAGTGAAAGATTACATGACGCAGCAGGTTGTGACATTTACTCCTGATATGCCGTTAAGTCTAGCGTTAGACAAAGTGATGCGTAGCCACCATATGGGTGGGCCCGTAATCGATGATAACGAACAAGTGATTGGCTTCCTTTCAGAGCAGGATTTACTCGAGAAACTTGTGAAGGTCAGTTACTTCTGCCAAGACACACACCTTGTGGGTGACTGTATGTACCAAGAAGTGCTGTCGGTGTCACCTGACTTATCCATTATTGAATTGGCGGACATGATGCAGGTTGGAAAACCTAAAGCATACCCTGTGATCGATAATCGAAAACTGGTGGGTATTATCACCAGAACTGATGTTTTGAGAGCAATTGGCAAGAACTTGGAAGAATGCTTCAAACATCAGGTATAGTAGCGTGTTAAGAACGATTATTTTTCTCAATACTCTCAATTGAAAAAAGGCGCACTAGCGCCTTTTTTCTGTATAGCGCTTTTCTTGGTCGATCCTTTCTTTTTGGATCCCTAGCCAGTTGAACAGTTGAACAGCTGATTAGGCTTTAGCTCTTGGGTATTCCAACTTTTGGAGGTTTCATGTCAAATCAAACGGCAAAGTTTGTTGAAGGTTCAACGATGCGCCACATATTGGTGATGTCGGGGGCTGGCTCTGTCGGTTTGATGGCGTTATTTGTGGTCGATCTGCTCGACATGCTGTTTATCAGTATGCTCGGACAGGTTGAATTGGCTGCTGCGGTAGGCTTTGCAGGTACGCTGACTTTCTTTTCTACCTCCGTTTCTATCGGTACTTCCATTGCCATGGGCGCATTAGTGTCCAAAGCCATCGGCTCCAAGAATCAAGAGCACGCTCGAAACCTAAGCACCAGTATCATGCTGACTGCGTTTGTTATCAGTTCAACCATAACTGCAATCATGTTCGCTTATATTCCAGAGCTGCTAGCCGCGATAGGCGCCAAAGGCATTGCAGCCGAACGCGCTCAAGCTTACCTACAGATTTTGCTACCTAGTGGTCCATTTTTGGCGTTAGCGATGGCAGCGGGTGCGGGCTTAAGAGCGGCAGGTGATGCTAAGCGTTCGATGTGGGCAACTTTGTCTGGCGGCATTGTTAACGCGATTCTCGATCCTCTGTTTATTTTTGGTTTTGGTTGGAACATCGAAGGGGCGGCTATCGCTTCGGTTGTCGCTCGTTTCTCGGTGCTATTCTTTTCGCTTTATCCTCTTATTCGCAGCCATCAGCTGGTAGCTCCGCCTTCTTTTGTGCAATGGCGCATTAATATTCGACCAATATTGGCGATTGCGCTGCCTGCGATTATCACCAATACCGCAACGCCTATCGGTAATGCGATTGTAACAACGGGTATCGCACAATATGGTGAGGATTTTGTCGCGGGTTTTGCCGTGATAGGTCGTCTGACGCCAGTTTGTTTTGCGGTTATCTTTGCCTTGTCTGGCGCTGTGGGGCCAATCATTGGTCAGAACTTTGGTGCTGAACGCATGGACCGAGTAAAAGAAACACTCAATAACTCATTGCTGGTTACTACGGCATACACCATCGCTGTTTGTATTCTGTTGTACTTCGTTCAAGGTTATGTCATTCAAGGCTTTAGCTTACAAGGTGATGCAGCAATCATTGTGGCGGCTTTCTGTACCTATGTGGCGTTAACCTTCACCTTTAACGGTGCACTATTTGTTGCCAACACGTCTTTCAACAACCTAGGTAAACCGCTTTACTCGACAGCATTGAATTTGGGTAAAGCGACGTTAGGTACTCTGCCGTTCGTATATCTAGGTTCGCAATGGTATGGCGCTTTGGGTGTTCTCTATGGTCAAGCTTTGGGTAATGTTTTGTTCGGAATTTTAGGTATCTTGGTGCTTCGACATCATATCGCTGAACTGATGCAAGGATCTCAAGTTGATCCAGTGGAAGATGATGTGTCGATTGTCAGCTTGAACACTCAGCCATTCTGTTCACACGATGCGGTTCTTATTGATGATGTATCCGCTAACCGTGAAGAGTGTGCGGAGCTTAAATCTCAGTAAGCCATCGGCGCTGGCATAATATTTTTGTTTTCTTGAAAACTTCTTCTTGACCTTGGAGTAGCCTCCAAGGTTTATACTTTTGATGAACTTAAGGTTCTGTTGCTCGTAAGTTAGCAACAACCTCAAGGCTTTTGAGTATTAAGGAGATACATTATGTGCGCAAAACATGCAGCGTGCCGCTCAGCAAAAGTGGACGTTCAACCTCAAGCGGCAGGAGCAAGTTGCTCTAGCCCTAAAATTTCAAGCATCACAGCAGCAGGTACTTCATCTGGTTGTTGTAGCTCTTCTGCTGCTTCGTCATCGTCTGGAGATGATTGTTGTAGTTCGTCGGATAGTGGAGAAGAAGACAGTCAGTCCTCAACTTTATCTCTCGATGCCAAATTTTCGAAAAGTTGGCTGGTTGCCGGAATGGACTGCCCAGCTTGTGCAAGAAAAATAGAAAACGCGATCAGCAATATTGACGGTGTTATTCAAGCGAAGGTTCTCTTTGCTACCGAAAAGCTGGTTGTGAAATTCGATAATGAAAGCCTTGCTGACACCATTGAACAGGTCTCTATCAAAACGGGTTTCCCTCTTACGGAAGTCGGTTCAAAGAAAGAAAAACAACAACCTGAGACTTTTTGGCAAGCTTATATCCAACCTAATTTACAGATTATCGCGATTGCAGCGGCAATGCTGTTTGCGGCGCTTGTAAAAATCACCTCACCTCAATTAAGTGAAGGCTTGTTTACGGTAACTTGTCTGCTTGGTTTATATCCGGTGGCGAAGAAAGCGATTCAGCTGGCGCGTTCAGGTACACCGTTTGCTATTGAAACCTTAATGAGTGTTGCCGCGCTGGGTGCTTTGTACCTTGGCGAAACTGCGGAAGCAGCGATGGTTCTATTGTTGTTCTTGATTGGTGAGCGCTTAGAAGCGTTTGCTTCATCAAGAGCAAGAAGTGGCGTTCAAGCGCTAATGGCATTGGTACCAGAAAACTCGACTAAGATCATCAACGGCGAGCGTGTAGAAGTAGCAGTCAGTGAACTGGTTCCAGGTGATGTGATTGAAGTGGCCGCGGGCTCTCGTTTACCTGCTGACGGCCAATTGATTACAGACGCGGCAAGCTTTGATGAAAGTGCGTTAACCGGTGAATCTGTTCCTGTTGAACACATCGAAGGCAATAGCATCATGGCTGGCGCTGTGGTGGTCGATAAAGTGGTTCGTATCACCATCACTTCAAAACAGGGTGAGAACGCGATCGATCGCATTCTTCATCTGATTGAAGAAGCAGAGTCTCGTAAAGCACCACTAGAGCGATTCCTCGATAAGTTCAGCCGTTGGTACACACCGTTAATGATGGTAGTGGCTCTGTTGGTCATCATCACACCACCATTGTTGTTTGCGCAGCCATGGGAAACATGGGTTTACCGTGGCCTAGCGCTATTGTTGATTGCTTGTCCGTGTGCCTTGGTTATCTCGACTCCTGCAGCGATTACCTCTGGCTTAGCAGCAGCAGCGAAACGTGGCGCGCTCATTAAAGGCGGCGCAGCGCTAGAGCAGCTTGGTAAAATCCAAACCATCGCCTTCGATAAGACAGGCACACTGACCGAAGGTAAGCCTCAGGTTACGGATATTCAACCTCTATCGGGGTGGCAACAAGACGCGATGCTGCGTGTGGTTGGGGCGATTGAAGTTGGCTCTACTCACCCGTTGGCGCAGTCACTTGTCGCTAAAGTAAAAGACCTGAATATTGAGATTCCTGAATCACACAACAAGAAAGCGTTGATTGGTAGTGGTGTTGAAGGGGATGTTGATGGTGTTAAGTATCAGGTTCTGTCACCGTCTAAAGTCACGTTCGAACTTGGTGCCGATGTGGTTTCTCAGGTAGAAGCATTAGAAGGTGAGGGCAAGACGGTTGTGGTTGCTCTTGAGGTTAAAGATCAAGAAGAATCAACAGAGCAAGCTACGACGGTGATTGGTCTGATTGCTTGGCAAGATACGTTACGCAGTGACGCTAAGCTTGCGATTGAACGACTTAATGAATTAGGTATTCAATCTATCATGTTGACCGGCGATAATCCGCGCAGTGCAGCAGCGATCAGTAGCAAGATTGGTATGCAGTACAAGGCAAGCCTATTGCCAAGCGACAAGGTATCTTACGTTGAGGAGTTATCTCAACAGTCGCACGTGGCGATGGTCGGTGATGGCATTAATGATGCACCAGCAATGAAAACGGCGAATGTCGGCATCGCAATGGGTGGTGGTACGGATGTCGCTTTGGAAACGGCGGATTCAGCACTGACTCATAACCGTTTAACTGAGCTGCCAGCGATGATTGAACTGTCGCAAGCGACCATGAACAACATCCGTCAAAACGTAGCCCTTGCGCTTGGTTTGAAGGTCGTATTCTTGGTGACAAGCTTGTTAGGTATTACCGGTTTGTGGGTGGCAGTTTTAGCGGATAGTGGTGCAACTGCATTGGTGACATTGAACGCATTGCGTCTGCTTCGATTTAAATCTAAAGCGGACTAAATCGAGCTCACCGACATAGAGCATTCTTAATATAAAAGCGCCTTTAGCGGTAATACGTTAAAGGCGCTTTTTGTCTCATTAGTATGCAACATAGGCGTGCGGATTGCTTATTTTTGTGATGCCAATCGGTTTTTTGTGAAACTTGAATTATTGTTGCGATCATTCATGTGACATGTGTCACTTCATTTTGTAATGAGCTTGGTTAGAGTGTGTTCGTACCCCACGAATTTACTATGAGCTTAAATAAGGGTAAAAAGCCCAATAAGCCAAAAGGAGCGAACTATGTCTCAAGCTGTTTTCCACTTAGGTGTTACTGAAGCAGATCTTAACGGTGCTACTCTTGCGATCATCCCTGGTGATCCTGCTCGTGTGCAAAAAATTGCAGAAGAGATGGAGAACCCAGTATTCCTTGCTAGTCACCGTGAATACACGCTTTACCGCGCAGAGCTAGACGGCAAACCAGTTGTTGTATGTTCAACAGGTATTGGTGGTCCATCGACTTCTATCGCAGTTGAAGAGCTTGCTCAACTTGGTGTTCGCACTTTCCTACGTGTTGGTACGACTGGTGCTATCCAACCTCACGTAAACGTGGGTGACATGATTGTTTCTACAGGTTCTGTTCGTCTAGACGGCGCTAGCCTACACTTTGCTCCTATGGAGTTCCCAGCAGTGGCTGACTTTGAAGTTGCAACAGCAATGAAAGCGGCAGTTGATGAATCAGGTGCAACAGTTCACATGGGCGTAACGGCATCAAGCGATACGTTCTACCCAGGTCAAGAGCGTTACGACACGTTCTCTGGTCGCGTTGTTAAGCGCTTCCAAGGCTCTATGCAAGAATGGCAAGACATGGGCGTTCTAAACTTCGAGATGGAATCTGCAACACTGCTAACTATGTGTGCAAGTTCTGGTCTGAAAGCAGGTTGTGTTGCTGGTGTAATCATCAACCGTACTCAAAAAGAGACGCCTGATCACGACACTCTAAAAGTAACAGAAGCACGTTCAATCAAAGTGGTTGTAGAAGCCGCTCGTAAAATGCTTTAAGTCTTAAAGTGCTCTGAGTTTTAGAGAGCATTAAGTCTTCAAGTGACATTAAATTTTGAAAATGGCCGCATCGTATGATGCGGCCATTTTTTTGTGCCGTCTGAAAGTAATCAATAGAGAAAACAGACAACAAAAAAGGCGAGTGATTTAATCGTCATTCGCCTTTTTAACAATCTGCTTAAGAGCATTGAGCTCTCATGAGCTTATTGGTTTTTAGCACTCTAGATCTTCACTGCCACCCGCAGCTGTAAACCATGCCGTTAGGTGTGTTTTAAGATCTTTCAATTCGTCAGGGCCAATCAATGCAAGGCCAAGATCTTCAGCTCGTGTGATGTCGTTATGGCGAAGAGGGCGGAAGCTCACTAACATTGCACGTGCTTGTAGGCCACCTAGCAGGTCTCTAAGCGATTCCAGTTTGTACAAGGTGTCATCACCATCATCACGCATGCCTTTGGTCTTACATTCGATGATGTGCAGCTTATTGTTCACCACAGAGGCAACATCAAGCTCGTTACGAACCTCACGTTCACCCAGTTGACGGTATACCTGAACATTCAAAGAACGGTCTTGAATGGTCGGCATGTCATCTTGGATCTGCTTAACTGTGCTGTGAACCAATGTTTCAAGCCATTCACCGTTTGAGAAGCGGCGCGCGTCTTCGTTGGCAAAGGTCAAAATACCATTGTCGTAAGTCGCAATTTTAGCTTCAACCAAATCGCTCAACAGCATGTTGAGCTCGCGATAGCCTTGTTGCTTCTCAGATAGGCCTACATCAAGTTTTTGTTCTTTACGGCAGGTCGTTGCTAGGTAGTTCAATGTCGCAAGGCCAGGGCCTAGTTCGAGTGCGTTACTTGCCCAACGTTCACCCAGTTCATAAAGTTTCTGATCCAGTTGCGGAGACAGCTGAACATCGCTGAATTCACCGCGAGCACCGAACACAGTTAGGTAGTCGTCGATAGTGATGCGGTCTTGAACTTGTGCGTCTTCTTTACCATTAGGGTACAACCAGCAAAGCTTGTCGCTATTTGGTTCAACCACGAAGATTGGCCAGTGGTAAGTACGGAATACTTCGTACACAGAAAGTAGGCGGTGACGGAGGCCACAACTTGCGTTGAGCTTCACTTCTTGACCGCGTGCTTTGAGGTCTTCGGCAAGGGTTTGGATAGATTCTTTAATGACAGATGTATTTACGATGGTCGGAATTTCGAAAAACTCACTCGTAATGTCGCGCTTGTGCAAAACGCTGTCTAAACGTTTGTACATACTGACTTGATTTTTGTCACCGATAAACACGATGTGAGTGCTGACCGTTCGGTTATCAAGTAATGGGGTGAGCAAGCGAATGGGGTCTTGATCGATAATGCCAACATGAACAGCCATATAAATTCCTTAATAGCGGCTCGCTCATAAAGGTGAAAGAAAAAACGGGAAGCAGCAAGCCTTAATAATCATATAATGACAAAGCTCATAAAAAACAAGGGCAACCCTTGATAAAAGTTGCCCTAGCTCAATTAGTCACCACTATTGGGTAAGAAGTCTCAACAATCTCACTAAATATCTATCGATTCTTCATTTATCTATAGTTTGAATTGATGTACTAAATCACCTTGCTGATTCGCCAAAATTGTTAGGTTTTGGCTTGCCTCCGCAATTGAAGACATCGCTTGGTAACTCTTATCTGCGATGTGGTTGATGTCTTCGATATTACGCGCGATATCGCCAGACGTTTCACTCTGCTCTGCGGCTGCTTGAGAGATATGTGTGCTCATGTGGCTAATCTCTAGAATCAAGGCTTGGATCTCTTCCATCGCACTGTTTGCACTTGAAGCTTGTTGGACTGACATATCCATGTCGCTCATACAACTTTCAATCACGTTACTTGCTGTTTTCGAGCTTGATTGCAGGTTGCTGATCATGGTTTCGATTTCTGACGTTGATTGAGTGGTCTTTTGCGCTAGCACTCGTACTTCATCGGCAACAACTGCAAAACCACGACCTTGTTCGCCAGCACGCGCTGCTTCGATTGCCGCATTAAGTGCAAGTAGGTTGGTCTGTTCAGCAATGCCACGAATAACGTCAAGGATTGAACCAATCTGACTACTCATTTGTTGTAGCTCGCCCACAGCACCCACAGACTCAGTAAGGCGAACCTCAAGCTGATTGATAGTGCTAATGTTGGTGTTCATGATCTGACGACCAGACTCAGAAGCCGATTCTACTTGTTGAACCATGGTGAGTGAGCTTTGCGCGCTGTTTGCCACTTCTTGTACAGAATGAGACATCTCTGTCATTGCGGTCGCGACAGTTGCCGTTTGTTCACGTTGACTGTTCAGCTGAGCTTGCGTTTCAGAAGAAGTCTTCTGGTTGACGCTTGCTGTCTTGGTTAAGTCATCTGAAGCATCATTCAGCTTCACAAGGATATTGTGCAAGTTGTCCGCCAAGGTGTTGATGTGGCGACTCACACGGCTGAATTCGTTGTCGTAGCGAATATCGATACGTTGAGTCATATCGCCTTGAGTCAGGCCTTCTAATGTACCGAGGATGCGAGTTAATGGCTCTCGTACGCTGTGTGCAATGTGGTAACCAATCGCAGCAGCGAACACAGTCACAACAATGCCAATGGCAATCGCGTTGAATAGGCCTTTGTCGTAGATGCTGCTTGCGTCAGCAAGTGATGAGTTAAGTTGCTCTTCAGCGGTCACGTTGAATGAGTCCAAAACAGCCATCGCTTGGTCAACTTCTAGAGCTAGGTTAGCGATGTTCACGTACAACGCTTGTTTGGCTTGTAGGTAGTTGTTGTGTTTGTCTAGTACGCCACCTTTCTGACCAACGTCTTTGGTGAACTTCTGAACCGACTCATCGAAGACATTTTTAAGTGCTGGTAGTTGTGTTGATAGACCTCGATAAGCGTAGTTAAGATGAGTAACGGCCTTTTTGTTTTGGTTAACGGCTTTTTGAACGAAGGCAACATCAGAGCTAGCAAGTGCATCAGAGGTAATAACTTCTGCGTCTTGCAGTTTGATGAAGTAGCTCTTTGCCATCACTTTTACAGAGATGCTTTTTTGGTCGGCAACGTACTCTTTCATACCAACGGTTAATTCTGAATGTAAGCGTTGGAAGTCACGAGACGCTTTTTGTACTTGTTCTTGTGCTTCGAACATCGCGACGTAGTTGTTCATCGCTTCGTCAGCTTCGGCGAAGTAGCGTTCTTCCATTGCTCTTAATTGCGCGATACGTTCAACAAGTGAAGCATTGTTTTGGCTTGCCGCTTCTAAACTACCGAGAACTTCTGAAAACGAGTTTTGTGATGCAGCAAATTCTGTACGCATTGCAGACATGCGTTCAGCGTTTTGTGTGGTTAAGAAATCTTTGAATGACTTATCAGCAGAAAGCAATTGAACACTCGTTTGATTTGAAAGCGCGACAAGTGGTAATGAGGTTTCTGAGACACTCTCAAAATTGCTGTGTATCTGATTCATGCTGTTCATCATGATGGTTATCGTGACTGCGAACATGATGATGATCAGTGCGAAACCAGCGTACATACGCTTGATCACAGATCCCTTCATGGCTTTCTCCCTAAATAAAAATGCAGACCTAATGTCAGGTCAAAGTAAAACTAACAAAATTATCAGCATTCTATTGAGCTCGGCTTACGCATTTTATGACGCACACGTCAAAAATAGCGCTCAGTTATAACCAACATGCCATTCTTGAGAGCTAAGGCTCGTTTTCTTTGATTTGAACGGTGTTTTTTATTATGCTTTAAAGCAGATTTATTGTGGTTTGATGCGGCATAGCGCATACTCAAAGCATTAAAAAATAAATGTTTTATCGGAGAGAAACATGGCTGAAGAAACCATTTTTACTAAGATCATCAACAAAGAAATCCCAGCAGATCTACTATACCAAGACGATTTAGTAACCGCATTTCGCGATATTAACCCTCGCGCGCCAAGCCATATCCTAATCATCCCAAACAAGCTGATTCCGACAACTAACGATGTTGAAGTCGAAGATGAAGCGATGATGGGGCGCATGTTTACTGTTGCTCGCAAGTTAGCAAAAGAAGAGGGCATTGCAGAAGATGGCTATCGTCTTATCGTGAACTGTAACTCTCACGGTGGCCAAGAGGTTTATCATATTCACATGCACTTGGTTGGCGGCCGTCCACTTGGCCCCCTATTAATGAGCTAATAAAAAGTTAATGAGCTAATGAAAAGCTAACGAGTTAATGAAAGCTAATGAGCTAGTTTAAACGCGCTCATTAGTGGGTTAACACAAGTAGTTAGTTGGAAAATTTGTAGTTTGTATGCCAACTTTAAGTTCTATCTGTTGTCTGAATGTCGGCATCGCTTAGGCAGAGGCTAAATAAGTAGGGTTTCAACTGGCTTGAGATCCTTTTTACAACGCGTTTCGTTTTGATAATGAGACCATTAAAGGTCAGCAGACCCTAATAAAGTTGGCATTTTAAACATGCACGGAGACGATAAGTGAAGCAACAGTTTAGATTCGCTTCCATTGCCCTGTTATCGGCGTTGACCGTAGGTTGTGCGAGTATGTCTGCAGGAAGCCTGTTCAGTCATTACAGCGCACAAAACAAAGCGATCTACCAAGCCGTTAAATCTGGAGATTATTCAGAGGCTCAGCAAGAGCTACCAGATTACGCGGCAGGCGACATCCTTGATAACTTTGAAAGAGGCAGAATTAATCTGCTGGATCAAAAATACCCTGAGAGTAAGGCTTCGTTTGAAGTGGCTGATCAGGCGGTTACTGAGCAGCAACGCAAAGCCGTGATCTCAATCTCAGACAGTGCAACCAGTGTGGGTGCGTTGGCTGTGAATGACAATATTACCGAGTATGTGCCAGCCGATTACGAGTTGGGCTTTCTTCATCTGTATCTCGGTTTAAATTACCTCAAGAAAAACGATTTAGAAGGTGCGGTGATTGAAATGCGTCGCGCCAACCAAGTTCAAGAACAAGCGAAGAAGCAACGCGAGGCTGAGTTAGACAAAGCAGCCAGCGATGCGAAGAAGCAAGGCTTGTCTGCCAATGTGGGTAGCATCCTTGCCAATTACCCTGATGCGGGTAAGAAACTGCAGTCAGTACAGAATGCGTATCTGATGTTCTTGTCTGGTCTGCTTTATGAAGCGTCAAATGATTTAAACAGCGCCTACGTTGACTATCGTCGTGCTTTGGCTGTGATGCCAGATAACCAAGAAATCATCGATAGAACCATGGCAACAGCCGCTCGTTTAGGGATGCGACAAGATTTAGCAACATTAGAAAAACGCTATAAGCAATCTTCTAAACTTAGTGCAGGTGAAGGGCGAGTGATTGTTCTTCAAGAGCAGAGCGCTGTGCAAGCTATGGACAGTTGGCGACTGGATTTGCCTGTTTATGACAGTCGCGATCAGGGGGCAATATACTCTCTTGCGCTGCCATATTACCCAAGTCAAAACGTAGAGCGTTTTTCTGCCTTGCGAATCAGCGGACAGCCGCTACAAGAACATTTGATCACTGATGTAAACGCGATGGCGCAGAACGATCTATCGGAACGTATGACAAGCATTGTTATTCGCCAAGCGCTACGTGTAGTCGCGAAAGATCGCATTCGAAAAGAAGCAACCAAAGGCGATGATGTCGGTAATATTCTGTTCAACGTGTGGAACACACTGACAGAGCAACCAGACACTCGCAGTTGGCAATCATTACCTGCAGAGATTAAGAGCAGTACGTTTGTAGCAAATAGCGGTCAATATACGTTGGAAGCGGGCGCTAAAACGTACGACTTTGATATTCGAGAAGGGCAGACCACCTTGGTGTGGATTTCTCGACAAGGAAACAATGCAACAATGTGGCATAAACAGCTAGGGAGGCTGTAATGAAAAAGTGGTTAGTGAGCTTAGCAGCGGTTATGGCTCTGGCTGGTTGTGCTGATAATACAGCTGGCGTAAGGGTCGATAGTCTGACTCAGAACGTTTTCTTTGGTGACAAGGTATTGGGCAGCCGTTTACAGGTTGAAGATATTCGCACCGATCTGGTCGACGGTCATACGCGAGGAATCGTTCGTTTAAACAGTAACTATAAAGGCGATCAACATATTCTTTATCGTTTTTACTGGTACGACGATGCCGGGCTTGAGGTCAACCTTAAACAAGGTCCTTGGAAGCAAGCGATTGTTCGTGGTTTTGAAAGTATTTCGTTGTCGGAAGTGTCGGTAAACCCGAAAGCGACTCAGTTCAGAGTCCAGTTCCGAGAGCAGTAAGTTAGATTAAACGGGTCTCATGATTCGTAAATACAAGAATTTAAGAGTGTGGGTAACCCCGCTCAGTGATAAGTTGAGGAAACAAAATGAAAAAGAGTGTCATTGCGCTACTAGGTTTAGCGGTTATTTTAGGCGGTTGTTCAAACAAGGTAAGCTACGGTGATGCACAAGCAGTAGAAACCACGACAATCGATTTCGGTTCAACTGACCTTCAAACGATTGCGGGTGAAATGGTCGATAGCATGATGGCGTCTGGTTCTGTGTCTTACATTACTCGTGAACAGCGTCCAATCGTGTTTGTAGAGCGAATCAAGAACAAAACAAGTGAGCACATCGATACTGAGTCAATCACTGACACTATCAGTACTAAGATGCTGAACTCTGGTAAGTTCCGTTTCGTTGATATGGACCGTGTAGAGTCTGTTCGTGACCAATTGAACTTCCAAAACAACGATGAGCTTGTAAACCAAAGTTCAGCGATTCAATTCGGTAAAATGGTTGGTGCTCAGTACATGCTGTACGGCAACCTATCAAGCATCGTTAAGAAAGCGGGTAGCGATGAAGACGTATACTACAAAATGACGATGCGTCTAATGGATCTTGAGTCTGGCTTGATTGAATGGGCTGACGAGACTGAAATCCGTAAGCAACAATCTAAGAGCCTACTAGGCCTTTAATTTCGCTTACTTGCTAACTATGCGCAGCCGGATTTGACAATGTCTAGTATTGGCAGCGCTTAATCTTGACAGCGTATAGCTTGGTCACACGCCAATGCAGTGCATGATGTGCTGTTTATGAAGAGACACTGGCTTTTGGTCAGTGTCTTTTTTGTAGGGAATGAAGACGTTTATAGGGAGTAAATATGGCAATTTTTTCTTGGTCTGAGGCTAAGCTTCTTGATACCAGTTTGAGTTCGCTTGACGGTTACTTTTCTGAGCCTCCAGTTAGAGCACAGACATTAACAGGCGGTTTGACCAATCGATGTTGGAAGTTGGTCGATGCCGATGGTACTGCGTATGTTTGGCGGCCAACCACACCTATCACCAAAGCGTTCTTCATTTCTCGCCATGAAGAGTACCAAGTGCTGTCTGCCATTGAGCGACTCGGTATCGGGCCAAGCCCAATGGTAGTGAATGAGCAGGGGTTACTGGTTGAGTGGATTGCGGGTGAGACACTTTACGAAGATCTAGAACTCGATGACCTGTTGAAAACGCTGATCTCTGTTCATCTGGTTAATACTGCGCGATTACCACTGCAACCATTCAGTTTCACGGCGCGAGTCGACCATTACTGGCTGCAGCTTGATGCGATTCATAAGACCGAAGCCTGCACTAAGATTTATCAAGAGTGGCGCGTGGCTCCGAGTATTACCAATGTTGACCTGTCTTTGTGCCATTTTGACTTAGGTGGTTATAACCTAGTGAGAAACAGTGACTGCATTAAGATTATTGATTGGGAATACGCTGCGCTCGCAGACCCTAGGCTCGATTTGACATTAACCATTGCGGTTGCTGGCGCGCCAGTCACAGAAGCGGTTGAGAAGTACTGTCAGCTGCGAGGAATCCATGATGTTCAGCCTTGGCTTGATGGTGTAGAAGCATGGTTACCAAGAAGCCAGATGATGGCGATGCTATGGTATTTACTTGCTCATCAGCTTTGGGGCGATGAAAGTTATCTGCGTGAAGCGGAGGCTCTGAGTCACACTTTATGTAGCTAGGATCACGTTTAGGAAGTGAAAAATATAATTTCTCAGCTGTTACCTTTAAAACCTTGTTTTTCGTGTTAGATTGATCAAAACGTACCAATATTCAACGGGGGAGGTACAATGATTATCTATCTACATGGCTTCGACTCAACAAGCCCGGGCAATCACGAAAAAATACTGCAGTTGCAATTCATTGATGATGACGTTCGTTTCATCAACTACAGTACTTTGCATCCAAAACACGATATGCAGCATCTGCTAAAAGAAGTGCATAAGGTGATAGAGCAATCCGATGATCCGCATCCCATTATTTGTGGTGTAGGTTTAGGTGGTTTTTGGTCTGAGCGTATTGGTTTCTTATGTGGGATTAAGCAGGTGGTGTTCAACCCTAATCTGCACCCTGAGAACAACATGGTAGGTCGAATTGACCGTCCAGAAGAGTACGAAGACATCGCAACTAAATGTGTTGCTCAGTACCGTATGAAAAACAAAGGACGCTGTTTAGTGGTGCTTTCTCGTGAAGATGAAATTCACGACAATACCAAAACAGCTGCCGCGCTAGAAGATTACTACGATGTAATCTGGGATGAGAAAGAGAGTCATAAATTCAAAAAGATCTCTCAACATCTTCAAGCAATGAAAGCGTTCAAAAACGCTTAATCAATCCAGATGTTTTATAAAAGCAGTGCTCAATGAGTGCTGCTTTTTCACATCTGAATCTTAGAGATTGGTATTGATAAAGTAGTTGTATATGTTTTATCGGTCGGTTTGTGCATTTATAGATCAGTTTGCTCAAACGTTAACTAATTAGTCGCGAATCCTCATTGAGGGTAAGGATTTTTTTGTTGCGGTCATCTTTTTGCTATATATAATGTTCCCAAGCAAAATATTTTGACAAATATCAAAAAAAATTGAGAGCGAGTGAAAAAACTTGCCCATAATTTGTGTTCTGCCTCTCAGGTAGTCACCTTTTATATCCACGTGAGCAAAGCAACAAACCATTATTTGTTGTTTGTAACCCCTCTAACTACTCGGTGAGCTGTCGTTATTCTTTTTCGCGGTAACCCAATTTGTAACAGCCTTCGCATTCAAGGCCGAGTAGATACATAGAATTTATCGGTTGGAGTAATCGAGCCGAACCCCATTTATTCATTTTGTAGAGGATTGTCATTGTGACAAAAATTATCGTAGTAGGCGGCGGTGCTGGTGGTTTAGAACTAGCCACTAAGCTAGGCCGCACTTTAGGTCGTAAGAAACGTGCCCAGATTACTCTGGTAGACCGTAAAGCAAGCCACCTATGGAAACCATTACTTCATGAAGTAGCAACGGGCTCACTGGATGAAGGTGTTGATGCATTAAGCTACCGTGCGCACGCAAAAAACCATTACTTCGATTTCCAAATGGGCAGCCTGAACGACATCGATCGTGAGCGTAAAGTGATTGCACTAAGCGAGCTTACAGACGAGCACGGTGAACTGCTGATGCCAAGCCGTGAACTTGAATACGATATTCTAGTGATGGCGCTAGGCTCAACGTCAAACGACTTCAACACTCCAGGCGTTCGTGACAACTGTATTTTCCTTGATAGCCCAGAGCAAGCACACCGTTTCCGTACAGAAATGAACAATCAGTTCTTAAAGCTTCACGCTAAGAACGGTCAAGGCACGGTAGACATCGCGATTGTTGGTGCTGGTGCAACTGGTGTAGAGCTTTCTGCAGAGCTACACAACGCCGTTAAAGAACTTCGTACTTACGGCTTCGGCGACCTAGATTCAAGCAAGCTGAACGTAAACCTAGTTGAAGCGGGTGAGCGTATTCTTCCAGCTCTACCTCCTCGTATTTCAAGTGCAGCACACTCTGAGCTAACCAAGCTTGGTGTGAACGTTCGTACGAATACGATGGTGACTCAGGCGGATTCTGACGGCCTAACAACCAAAGATGGTGACAAGATCCCAGCTCAAATCATGGTATGGGCAGCAGGTATCAAAGCACCAGATTTCATGAAAGATATCGGTGGTCTTGAAACCAACCGTATCAACCAGTTGGTTGTGAAGAACACGCTGCAAACAACACTGGATGACAACATCTTTGCAATCGGTGACTTGGCGCAATGTACACAAGCAGACGGTTCATTCGTTCCGCCACGTGCACAAGCGGCTCACCAAATGGCAAGCTGTGCATTCAGCAACATCATTGCTAAGTTGAACGGTCGTGACCTGAAAGACTACATCTACAAAGACAAAGGCTCGCTAGTTTCACTTAGCCGTTTCTCTACGGTAGGTAGCTTGATGGGTAACCTGACGAAAGGCTCGATGATGGTCGAAGGTCGTATTGCTCGTGTGGTTTACATCTCTTTGTACCGCATGCACCAGATGGCGCTTCACGGCTTAATCAAAACATCACTGATGATGCTGGTTGGTCGTATTAACCGTGTACTTCGTCCAAACCTAAAGCTTCACTAATCAGGTAAGCCTTCTCAGAGCATTACGCTGATAATAAAAAAGAGCTCTTCGGAGCTCTTTTTTGATCGTGTCGATTATGGATTATCGCAGGTGTTGAACTCATTTCTGCTGTTAAGACGTTGGAGGTAGCACAGAATAAACCACGCCATCTTTCGGCTTACCGTTAAACAGAAATCGATTCTGGGCAATGGTTTCTCGCTCAGCGCCACACTTCTCGATCAACTTTTGGCTGGGTAGGTTCTCGGTATCGCAGACAATCTCCAAACGCGTTAACTTGAGTTGCGCGAAACAAAATTCAAATAGGGCGAACATCGCTTCTTTGGCGATCCCTCTCCTTTGAAAGTCATCACCGACCCAATAACCTAAACTCGCCATATTAAAGGTGTGGTAAAGCTCATTAATGGCAACCATACCGACTAGCTTATCGCTTTTTCGTTCAAAGATGCCAAAGCCAAACGCATCGGCTTTCACCCAGTTCAGGCGAGTTGCCAGAATAAATTTCTCGGCCTCGACGATAGAAAACTCTTTATGACACCAGTCGACCCATGGCAGCAAGCTAGGGGAGGACTTAACCAGCTGAGAAAATTCTTGAGCATCTGAGGCCTCAATGATTTTAAGGCTAAGATTTTGTGTGTTGATCTGAAATTCAGGGGTCATAGAGCGTACCAAGTAACGTGTAAGTACTGAGCAAAGAAAGTCAGTACAGAATAAAGATAGATAGCACTTAATAAAACGCCCTCACTAGGAGGGCGGATTGAATTATTTATATAATTATAGCCGAATCGGCAAGTAATTTACTGCGCTACACGTCTAACTTGAATCACCATTCCAAGAAGTGGGTGGTCAAGGTAGTGAGTTTCTGTACTGCGCATACGACGTTTTTGGTCCATGCGGTAGCTCTTAAGGAACTCTTGGACTTCAACCTTCGGAGAAATCTCAGTTAGGTTGCCCACTTGGACGTTGCTTTCTGCGCCACTTACTGGTGAATCTAGCTCGATTTGTTGCTCTTGTAGAGTCACTTCACGAACGCTTGGCGCTTTTAAATCTAATGTCGTTTCAGCGTATAGGTAGTGCTGAACGTAGATTTGCAGCTTGCCGTCTAATTCGTAGAGTGGCTTATCAATGGTCTCTTCTTGGAACCCATCAGCGCTGCCTGCAGTGATTGCGCCTTTTTCAGAGCCATCAGCATTAAACTGTTTAGAGAAATCTTTACCTGCTTGAATATGGAAAACAGGTGCCGAGCTCTTACCTTGGTCGCCTTGACGCCAAGCGGTATGCATCAGAACTTCAAAGCCAGCGTGTTTACGTAGCTTGTCTTTCTGAGGCGTTAACTTGTATTCCGAGTAAGGTAGCATTTGAACGCCTTTCTTTGCTCGGTATTGGGTATCTTGAAATGAACCAACGCGTTCAAGTGAAATCTTAGGCTGTGTATTTGGCCAAGATTCGTTCACCTTCTCTGCATCAACAGCGCGCTTAAAAATGATCACTTCTATATCAAATTGTCTCTGCGCCAAACTTGGCAGTGAGACGAACAATAGTAGCAGTGGGATCAGTCTTTTCATTTTTACTCCGTCTTCCAGCCGAACTACCGGCTGGATAATTTATATGTGCAAGTGGATTGGGTCTTATGCTGAAGGCAGCAAGTTTTGTCTGAATTCGCCCAATAAATCACTAACAAATTGAATTCGTTTCCGTCTGTCGACCAATGGTATCGTAAACTTGAACTTTGTTGGTCCTTCCATTGAAAACTTTTGCGGTTGAGATTGCAACAGTTTAACAAGGTAGGTCGGGTTTATGTCAGCATCCGGGTAGAATTCTAAGAATCCACCCTTATCGTGGGCTTCAATTTTCTTCGCTTTGATAGACGCTGCGGCTAATTTTAGCTCAGAAACTGATAACAAGTTCTTGGTTGCATCAGGCAGAAGGCCGAAGCGATCAATCAGCTCGACTTTCAACTCTGCCAATTCGTCGGAGTCACTCACACTCGCAATACGCTTATAGGTAGACAAACGTGTATTGATGTCTGGGATGTAGTCATCTGGTAATAGTGCTGGCAAACGCATCTCAATTTCAGTTTGTTCACGCAGTAGGTCATCAAGCGATGGCTCTCGACCTTCCTTCAATGCTTCAACCGCTTGTTCAAGCATCTCCATGTACAAGGTGAAACCAACTGACTGGATTTGACCACTCTGTTCATCACCTAACAGCTCACCCGCACCACGAATCTCTAAATCGTGAGTTGCTAAGGTAAAGCCTGCGCCCAAGTCTTCGAGCGAAGCAATCGCATCCAATCGCTTGATCGCATCTTTGGTCATTGCTTTAGGGTGTGGCGTTAACAAGTAAGCATAAGCTTGGTGGTGCGAACGACCTACACGACCACGTAATTGGTGCAGCTGTGCTAAACCAAGGTTATCGGCTCTGTCCATCAAGATGGTATTTGCCGTTGGTACGTCGATACCGGTTTCAATGATGGTTGTACACACCAGTAAGTTGAAGCGCTGGTGGTAGAAGTCATTCATGATGCGTTCCAGTTCGCGCTCTCGCATCTGGCCATGAGCTACAGTCACGCGCGCCTCTGGAATCAGCTTTTGCAATGACTCTGCTGTTTTCTCAATCGTGTCGACTTGGTTGTGTAGGAAGTAAACCTGGCCACCACGCATGATTTCACGCAGCACCGCTTCTCTGACGATGGCATCATCACTCTCGCGAACGAAGGTTTTAATTGCCAAGCGTCGTGCGGGTGGTGTAGCGATGATCGAAAGGTCACGCATGCCACTCATTGCCATGTTCAGCGTTCGCGGGATCGGTGTCGCAGTAAGCGTTAGAATATCGACATCCGCACGCATCGCTTTCACTTTCTCTTTCTGACGCACACCAAATCGGTGTTCTTCATCGACAACCAGCAAGCCAAGGTCTTTAAACTTAATATCACTCGAAAGTAGCTTGTGAGTACCCACTAAGATATCGACCTTACCGTCGGCGACATCTTGCATGATTAGTTTTTGCTCTTTAGCTGATTTGAATCGGGATAGAACCTCAACACGAATCGGCAAGTTGGCGAAACGGTCACGGAAGTTTTCGAAGTGTTGCTGAGCAAGTAGAGTAGTAGGAACTAAAACCGCTACTTGTTTGCTGTTGTCGGTACAAACGAATGCTGCACGCATCGCGACTTCGGTTTTACCAAAGCCAACATCACCACACACCAAACGGTCCATGGCTTTGGCTTGGCACATATCAGACATAACCGCATTGATGGCCATCGCTTGGTCATCGGTTTCTTCAAACGGGAAGCCAGATTTGAAGGTTGCGTATTGCCCGCGATCTAAAACAAATTTATAGCCAGGTTTAAGCTCACGCTTGGCGTAAACATCCAGCAGCTCTGCAGCAACGTCACGTACTTTTTCAGCGGCACGCTTACGCGCTTTTTGCCACGCCTCACCACCTAGTTTGTGTAGCGGTGCAGAATCTTCGGCGCCACCAGAGTAACGTCCAATAAGGTTCAAAGACGCAACGGGCACGTACAGCTTGGCATCGTTTTGGTACTCAAGTGTCACGTATTCGGTTTTCATGCCACCGGCTTCGAGTGTCTGCAAGCCGATGTAGCGACCAATACCGTGGTCAATGTGCACTACAGGTTGACCTGGTTTAAGTTCGGCTAAGTGACGAATGACAGTGTCGCTGTTAACACTTTTTTTGTCTTTCTTACGGCGCTGAACAACGCGATCACCCAACAGGTCGCTTTCACAGATAAGGGCGATGTTTTGCTCTTCATGGATAAAACCGTGTTCAGCAGAGCCAAGGATGAGGCTGAACTTGTCTTTGCCTTTAATTGAGGCATCGAGGTTTTCAACTTCGCTTGGTCGTACTTTAATACCACGAAGCAGTTCACTCAGCGCTTCACGACGACCTTCTGATTCAACCGAAAATACTACTTTGCCGTCGAAGGCTTCTGTGAACTTTCTTAGGTTAGCTAAAGGTTCTTTATTTTGATGCTGAACGCTGAGGTCAGGTAATGACACGACAGGCAAGTTGGTGCGGCCTGCTTTCTCTTCAATCGAATCTAGACTCAGGTTAACTTGTGGCTTCTGTTTGAAGTGAGCGAACAGCTCGTCTTTCTTCAACCACAGTTGTTCAGGCGTGAGAAGTGGCCGTAATGGGTCAACACCGCGCTGTTCGTATCGATGAGCAACGTCCGTTAGGAATGAGTCTACTGCAGTCTCGACATCACCTAGAATCAGCAGTTGCGCTTCATCGGCAACGTAATCAAACAAGGTTTCTGTGTGATCGAAGAACAGCGGTTGCCAGTACTCGATACCAGCAGGCCAAGTACCCTTAGAAACCTGCATATAAACCGATTCTGGTTCGCGGCGCGCATCAAACTGTTGGCGCCAACGAATACGGAAATCTTCAATCGCTGTTTCCGAGGTCGGGAATTCGTGAGCAGGCAGCAGGCGGATCTCAGAGATGTCTTCGATAGAACGCTGGTTTTCAGGATCGAAAGTACGAATAGTGTCGATTTCGTCATCGAAAAAATCGATTCGATACGGGTCTTTACTGCCCATTGGGAACAGATCGAGAATAGAGCCACGGCTTGCGTATTCACCGGGGCCAAACACTTGGTCAACGTAACGATAGCCTGACTTTTCAAGCTGTAGACGCAGTTTCTCTAAAGAGTAGAGATCGCCCGTTTTCACCATTAACGTGTGTTGTAGCAAAAAGTCACGCGGTGACTGGCGTTGCAATAACGTGCTGATCGGAACGATCGTGATGCCATCTTTTAGTGTTGGCAGTGCGTAAAGGCGTGCGATACGATCTGAGATGATCTCTTGGTGCGGCGAGAAGCTATCGTATGGCAGCGTTTCCCAGTCAGGGAATAATGCGACTTCATGTGCCGTAAACTGTTCAATTTCAGATTGAAGCTTAAGCGCCACTTGTGGGTCGGGTACAGCCAAGACGGTATGGCTGTTGTGTTGCTCTGCGAGTTTGGCAATGGCAAGAGCGAGAGACGAACCGACTAGGTTACCGATGTGCTTTTTGTCACCGGCACCTTTAAGTTTAGGTAGTGTAAATATGGATTTTTTGGTCATGTTAATTTACTTGTTATCTCGGTCTAGAGAGCGTTGACGCAAGAGTTTCTGTTGTTGATAAAGTGCCGCTTTAATTAGCAGGTCTTGGTCGGTATCGCGAAGATGAGCGTATTTAAATTTGATTTCGAAACCTGAGTCTTTCGCCTCGCTAGCAAATACTTCTGCGTAGCAATAAATGGCTGCAGCTGGGTGCTCTAGAAAAAGTTTGGCTTTTACTAAGCGACCCGGTTCGATGTCTGCTTTTGAAAAGCAGGAAAACTGACTCGCACCAAATGAATAGGTGTGAGTGCGAAATTTCTCATCATCTTGCTGCGATAACATAAAGCTCAACAAGAGGTTTAATTTTGAGTTTTGTGCATCCAATAAACTGGTGACATTCTTCAAGTCGCTGTTTTTCAGTTCCGCTCGAGCGCTGTCAGCTAACAGATCCAATTGGCTAAATTCACTTGCCACCACAAATGGTGCTGGGATCTCAGATTCGAATTGAATTTGAGAAGGTAAAGTGAAGCCGCTGTCCATTGGTTCAATATTAGCGGTAAGGCTATGGTGAACGGTGAAAAACTCTTGTTCTGTCATGCGTTAGTTCCTTGAAGTGATCTATTGATTATCGCTATGTGGCCGCAGTAATCAAGGTCAGTTAATTGAAACTATCAAATAGTTGTTTGAAATTTGGTGTTTTGACAGGGTTCTGTTTTTCAGGCCTAACTAATTGAGTTAATTCACTCTATATTTTCAATTACCCCCTACACAGTAACAGCAATACCCGTTACATTAACCCGCATCCCTTTTTGATGGTTCAAAGTATGTTTCATCCTATTTCAATGTTTGTTGGCCTGCGTTATTTGAAAGGCCGTTCAGGTGATCGCTTTAGCCGTTTTGTTTCTTACATGTCGACGGCAGGTATCACCATTGGTGTGCTGTCTTTGATTACTGTTTTATCGGTAATGAATGGATTCGAAGCGCAATTAAAAGACCGAATTCTCGGCGTTCTTCCTCAGGCTGTGGTTTATGAACAAGGAGGCACGACCTCACTTTCTGAAAAAGCCCCAAGCTTCGCAGAACAAATTTCGCTTAATGGTCATGTTGAACCGATTGTTCGCAGTGAGGCAGTGATTCAGAGCCCTGCTCAGCTTTCTGCTGGCCTTTTGATTGGCATCCAACCCAATTCTGATGATCCACTTCAAGACCACTTAATCGCGGGTCGCTTGTCTTCACTTCAAGCTGGGCAATATCAGCTGTTTCTTGGTCATACTCTGGCGAGAAACCTAAAAGTATCGATGGGCGACAAAGTTCGTCTAATGGTGACCAGCGCGAGTCAATACACACCATTGGGGCGTATTCCTAGCCAACGTAATTTCACCGTAGCTGGTATCTTTAATACGGGCTCGGATATTGATGCCCAACTTATGGTGACGGATATCCAAGATGCTGGGCGTTTGATGCGTTATAAGTCAGACACCATTTCAGGTTGGCGACTGTTTTTTGAAGACCCATTTGAAGTCGCGGAACTATCGAACCAACCCTTACCTGATGGATGGTTGTGGAGCGATTGGCGTGACCAACGTGGCGAGCTGTTCCAAGCGGTTCGTATGGAGAAAAACATGATGGGCCTAATGCTTGGTCTGATCATCGGGGTTGCTGCATTTAATATTATCTCTGCGCTGATTATGGTGGTGATGGAGAAACAATCTGAGGTCGCGATACTTAAAACTCAGGGCATGACTGACGGCCAAGTGATGGGCATCTTTATGGTTCAGGGCGCGAGTAGTGGCGTGATTGGCGCACTATCCGGCGGCGCACTAGGTGTTGTTCTGGCAATGAACCTTAACCCGATTTTAGAAGCGATGGGTGTTGCTCTATTCTCGTTTGGTGGTCAGTTACCTATTTTGATTAACCCAATTCAAATCGCTGTTGTTGTGGTTCTGGCTATTGCACTTAGCCTGATTGCCACTGTATTCCCTTCTTATCGTGCATCGTCTGTGAAACCTGCTGAGGCCCTTCGTTATGAGTAATTTTCTTCAATGTAATGATATCCGTAAAACGTACCGTGAAGGCTCGTTAGATACTGAGGTGCTCAAGGGAGTCAGCTTTGACATCGAAAAGGGTGAGCTAGTAGCAATCATCGGTACCTCTGGCTCGGGCAAAAGTACCTTACTGCATATCTTAGGCGCATTAGACGATGCTTCTGCGGGCAGTGTGAGTTTTCTTGGTCAAGATTTAGCATCTTTGAGTTCGAATAAGCAGGCGAAGCTTCGCAACCAGCATCTTGGCTTTGTGTATCAGTTCCATCATCTTCTATCTGACTTTTCAGCTTTAGAAAACGTGGCGATGCCGTTATTGATTGGCGGCGAAAAGCCCGCTAAAGCAAAGCAAGAAGCACAACGTTTGTTGGACAAAGTTGGATTGAGTCACCGCGTGGACCACCGACCTTCAGAGCTTTCTGGTGGCGAGAGGCAACGTGTGGCGATTGCTCGTGCATTGGTGAATAAGCCTGCGCTAGTGTTGGCGGATGAACCAACCGGTAACCTTGACCATAACACCGCACTGTCTATTTACGACTTAATGCGTGAACTGAACCGTGAATACGATACTGCCTTTTTGGTCGTGACTCACGATGGTGAACTTGCCGGTAAGATGGATCGCCAACTTCACATGCAAGATGGTTTACTGGTCAACGTAGAAAAAGAGGAGAGTTAAGTGTTTTCCTCTTTATCTCTATTGATAGGCGGCCGATTTAGCCGTGCGAAACAACGAGACAAGATGGTGTCGTTCATCTCATTGTCTTCGACGATTGGTATTGCGGTTGGTGTCGCGGTGATCATTATCGGCTTATCTGCGATGAATGGCTTTGAGCGAGAGCTTCAATCACGAGTACTTTCTGTCATTCCTCATGGTGAATTTGAAGGCGTGAATGAGCCTGTGACTCGTTGGGAGCACGTGATTGAGGAGTCGGTTAAGCACGATAAAGTCGTTGCTGCTGCGCCTTATGTAAAAATTACTGCGCTTGCTGAAAAGGGCAAAGAACTCAAAGCAATTGAAGTTCGCGGCGTTGATCCGCAGCTAGAACAACAGGTATCAAGCCTATCGAGTTTTATCGATAAGCAAGCTTGGAGCGAGTTTAAGGCAGGGCAACAACAGATCATTTTGGGTTCTGGTGTAGCGAATGTGCTGGGTGCGAAAGTCGGTGATTATCTGACTTTGATGATTCCGACGGTAAACGGTTCTGTGAAGGTTCAGGCACCAAAACGTGTTCGAGTGAAAGTGGTTGGCTTGCTGACGCTTAATGGTCAGATAGATCACAGTTTGGCGCTAATCCCGATTGGTGATGCTCAGGTCTACGCCAACTTAGGTGAGGCGGTAACTGGGGTTTCTTTGAAAGTGACCGATGTGCTGAACGCGAACTCTATTGTGCGTGAAGTGGGCAATCAGCTTGATGTGTATGTGTATCTACGAAGCTGGCAGCAGAAGTTTGGTTTCTTGTATCGAGATATCCAACTCGTTCGTACCATCATGTATCTGGTGATGGTACTGGTTATTGGTGTGGCTTGTTTCAATATTGTCTCGACGCTAATGATGGCAGTAAAAGACAGAGCATCAGAGATCGCGATTTTAAGAACCATGGGTGCATCAGACGGCCTTGTGAAGCGCATCTTTGTTTGGCAGGGCGTATTCTCAGGCGTGTTAGGCAGTTTAGTGGGCAGTGCAATAGGTGTGCTAGTCGCTCTTAATCTCACGACACTAATCAAAGGACTTGAAAAGTTGGTCGATCACCAGTTCTTGTCCGGTGATATCTATTTTGTCGACTTCTTGCCATCACAACTTGATATGACGGATGTTGTTGTGGTTTCCGGCACTGCGATTGTGCTGAGTTTACTGGCGACATGGTACCCAGCATCACGCGCGGCGAAGTTGAATCCAGCCTCAGTGCTGAGTTCTAAATAGCATTCGCCTAAATAACAGGCCGTCAGTTTTCAGTCGATACAAAAAAGGATCCCAGTGGGATCCTTTTTTATTGAATTCAATTCGTGTTCTTTACGACTTTCGTTACATGCCAATCTTGCAGAGGTAAGTAGCTCATCCGATTTTAACTTGTGTACGTTTTAAGTGAAGCGCATACAAGGTTAAATTGAATAACAAGAAATGGCGTTCAGTGCCTTGCTTGTCGCTTCTTCCAACTTCTTACTACTGAGTAGCGCCATAAACCGCGAATACCAAAGTAGCCAATCATTGCTGAAACCACGCCACAAATCAGACAACCCAATAAGAACGGAGGCCCTATAGTGCTCATTTGCGCCAAGATGAAGTCCCAAGACAATTCGAAATGGAAGGCTTGCGGTGGCACATGCATAACAAACGCCCCGACTTTATAAGCAAAGTAGAAGAGAACAGGCATGGTAACCGGGTTACTGATCCAAACAAGTGCGACAGCTAAAGGCAGGTTAACGCCACATGCAACAGCAAGGCCTGCAGACATAATCATTTGACTTGGTAGAGGGACAAACGCCATGAATAACCCAACAGCAAACGCGCCAGCCGCAGAGCGACGATTAAGGCACCATAAGTTGGGGTTGTACAAAACATTGCCAAAAACTTTCAATGCTTTCTGACGCTTGATTAGATCATGGTCAGGCATAAATCGTTTGATAAACTTTCTTGGCATAGGAGGAAGCTACTCTCTTGTTTAACACTTGGTTCTTGATTTCATTTGCTGCGACAGTTGTGTCTGCCAGCTTCTGGCCTGTGATGCCACATTGGGTTTGGGCACCATTGATGCTGTTGTTACTGCTAGCACCAACAAAGTATAGCGTTTTCCGGAGTGCAAGAGGTCCAGTAACAGCATTGATACTAGTTATCTGCCTAGGGAATGCGATTGAAATACAAACGAGTCGCTTATTCCAATCAGGGCAGAATACTACCATAAATGCGTCGGTTGTTAGCCTTTTTAGTGAAAATAGCCACGGTTTTGAAAGCGTAATAGTAGTCAGATCAATTGGCGGCGAAAAATTAATCTTTCCTCAATTGATAAAATTGCGTTTGTTTACTCCTTTCAAGCTAACGCTTGGAGATGATGTCTATTTATCGGCCTCAATAAAGCCGATATGGGGCAAACTCAACGAAGCCGGCTTTGACCGAGAAAAGTACTTGTTTAGTGCTGGCGTGGTTGCCAATGCAACTTACAGAGCAGATACCAAGTACCGAATTCATTCTAGCACCAACTTACGCGCCCAATGGTTTGAAGCCAGCCTTGAAAGGTTAAGTCTGCTGGCAAATCAAGATCTCATTATCGCTTTGAGTTTTGGATATCGAGACCTTATTCCGCCTCAGCGGTGGGATATGCTTAAAAGCAGTGGCCTGATTCACTTGATGGCTATTTCGGGGCTGCATATTGGGATTGCCTTTGGTATCGGCTATCAGATTGGCAAGATATTAAGGTTACTTTCCCCTTCATTTCTTTGGTTACCTACAATATTCGGGCTCGGCTTGGCGTATTTCTATAGTTGGTTTGCTGGATTCACGCTGCCAACTTTGAGAGCTTTGGTGATGTGCGTTATCGCGAGTTATTTCTTGTGGCGTGGGCAAAATATCAGTTTGCTTCGGTATGTTACTTTAAGTGTGTGCGTGGTTCTGCTGATTTGGCCGTTTTCAGCTTTGTCGAGCAGTTTTTGGTTGTCCTTTGGTGCATTGGGCGCTGTTTTCTATATCGCCTGTAATACTCAGCGCTCAGCTTCAAGCTTTACATTTATCGACTACGCACTCCAACTTATTAAGCTTCAACTGATGCTGACATTCCTTATCGCGCCTTCCTCGATGTTGTTTTTCAAAGGAGTCAGTTTAGTCTCTGTTTTCTACAACTTGTTCCTTTTGCCTTGGGTATCGATGGTGACGATCCCGCTGTTGTTTCTGGCAATGTTTCTAAGCTTAATATCGGAGTCAGTGTCTGGCGTGGTTGGTATAACAGCGCTAGACAATGATTTGGCCAGTCAGCTGTGGAAGTTAGTCGACTTATCGCTTGAGCCTCTCGTATTTAGTCTTCCTTTCTCTGAGCGATTTTGGATCCAAGTCGATAATCAGACGATTGCATTATCAGTATTCCTTATCTTGTTTTTGAGCTTTGTTAGTCGGTATTTCAAGCGAACATTATCGATATTGGTAACTGCAGTGTTTGTGCTGTGGTGGGAGTTCAGCAAACCCCAGCAAGACAAACTAACTATTGATATCTTGGATGTTGGGCATGGGTTGTCTTTGGTCTTGGAAAAGAACAATCAGATTGTTGTTTATGATCTTGGCAATGCGTGGCCAGGAGGCTCGGTTGTTGAGTCTTTGTTGATTCCTACTTTGAATCAGCGGGGGATTTATGAATTAGAAGGCGTGATTGTGAGTCATTTCGATTCTGACCATGCTGGTGGTTATCCGGCATTACTTGAGAACTATACGCCAAAGTGGATAAGAACCAGTCAGAACATTATTCAAGAACGCCAATCTATCACTCAAGCCCCGTCTAATATTCAAACATGTACTATTGGAGAGGTTTGGAACTGGCAAGATGTTGTTTTTGAGGTGTTGTGGCCGCCTAAGCAAGTAAAGAGGGCGTATAACCCACATTCGTGTGTGGTCAAGATCTCAGATCATAGTGCTGATTTCTCAATGTTGCTCACTGGTGATATTGAACTGGTAAGTGAGTGGTTACTTGCTCGTGAAGGAGAACAGCTAAGGAGTGATGTTATGTTGGTTCCGCATCATGGCAGCGATTCGTCATCGATTAAGTCGTTTATTGAGGCGGTGTCTCCTCAGCTGGCGATAGCTTCTCTTGCCAAAGGCAACCAGTGGGGAATGCCGAGTGAGTTTGTTATTGAACGTTATCAGGAAGCGGGGAGTACTTGGCTAGATACTGGAGAAAGCGGACAAATAACCATCACTCTTAGCAAAGAAGGTTGGCAATATCATGCGATTAGAGAACAACAAGGCGGGCAGTGGTATAGGCAGATGCTCCGTAAGGGAGTAGAATAGATAGATTATTGTGAGAAAATTAAGCGATTCTATGTCAACACAAACAGATGAAACTACCTGGGTCACATTTAAAAGACTTTGGACTTATATTCGATTATATAAGGCCGGCCTAGGTGTTGCGGTAATTGCGCTTATTATAAATGCCGTTTCTGATACCTATATGATTTCCTTACTAAAGCCGTTACTTGATGAAGGCTTTGGTAATGCTGAATCTGACTTTTTACGTACACTTCCACTTATTATCTTTGCCATGATGTTCGTTCGTGGCGTCAGTGGCTTTGTTTCAACCTATTGCTTGAGTTGGGTCTCTGGCAATGTGGTGATGGAAATTCGTCGTAAGATTTTCAGCCATTTCATGCACATGCCTGTTTCTTTCTTCGATAAAGAACAGACAGGCGCATTGCTATCTCGAATTACTTACGATTCAGAGCAAGTGTCTGCAGCAACCAGTAAAGCGTTAGTCAGTATTGTCCGTGAAGGTGCAAGTATTATAGGCTTGTTGACGCTGATGTTCTGGAATAGTTGGCAGTTATCTTTGGTGTTATTTGCTGTAGCGCCTTTGGTTGCGTGGGCGATCAGTATCGTATCGAAGCGATTCAGAAAGATCTCTAAGAACATGCAAACTAGCATGGGTCACGTTGCTTCTTCAGCTGAACAAATGCTGAAAGGGCATAAAGTGGTTCTAACTTACGGTGGTCAAGATCTAGAAAAACACCGCTTTGATAAAGTTAGTAACCAAATGCGCCAACAAAGCATGAAGTTAATCACTGCTCAAGCGGCCGCTAACCCGATTATTCAAATGATCGCATCAGTTGCGATTGTTGTTGTTCTATTCCTTGCTAGTGTCGATTCTATTAAAGCCGAGCTTACTGCTGGTACGTTTACCGTTGTCTTCTCTGCAATGTTTGGTCTATTACGTCCGCTAAAGGCGTTAACTAACGTAACGTCTGAATTCCAACGTGGTATGGCTGCGAGTACGACTCTATTTGGCTTGATGGATCTAGATACCGAGCAAAACAAAGGGACGTTGAAACCTGAAACTGTAATGGGTGAAGTGGCTGTTAAAGATGTCACGTTTACTTATGACGGTGCAGAGAAACCAGCACTTGATAAGATCAGCTTCAATATACCGAAAGGTAAAACGGTTGCGCTTGTTGGGCGATCTGGCTCGGGTAAGAGTACCATTGCTAACCTATTCACTCGTTTTTATGACGTAGACTCTGGTTCAATTGAGCTTGATGGCCACGACATTCGTGATTACGAATTGAGAAATCTGCGTGAGCACTTTGCGCTCGTTTCTCAAAATGTACATCTGTTTAACGATACGGTGGCTAACAACATCGCTTACGCAGCAGAAGAACAGTATTCACGTGAACAGATCGAATACGCGGCTAAGCTTGCTCATGCAAGTGAGTTTATCGAAGGCATGGAAAATGGCATCGATACCGTTGTTGGTGAAAATGGCGCAAGCCTTTCTGGTGGTCAAAGACAACGTATTGCGATTGCACGTGCTTTATTAAGAGATGCGCCTGTGCTGATTCTTGATGAGGCGACGTCTGCACTGGATACTGAGTCAGAGAGAGCGATTCAATCTGCACTAGAAGAACTGCAGAAAGACAAAACAGTATTAGTTATCGCACACAGACTCTCTACCATCGAGCAAGCTGATGAGATTCTAGTGGTTGATGATGGTCATATTGTAGAAAGGGGCGCACATGCTGAGCTAATCGCGCATGATGGTGCTTATGCACAATTACACCGAATTCAGTTCAGCGGATAAATTAGGTCTTGTTGTGATCGAAAAGATTTGGTTTAACAATCACCCGTTGAAATATCTTCTCTGGCCGCTTTTGTGGCCACTGAGTCTGCTGTTCAAAATGATCAGTAGTCGGCGTCGTGACGCTTATCTCTCAGGGAATAAAGAGACCTACCGCCCGCCTTTACCTGTTATTGTTGTGGGCAATATTACTGCTGGTGGAAATGGTAAAACACCGGTTGTGATTTGGTTAGTTGAGATGCTTCAGGCTCACGGCTTTAAACCCGGAGTCGTATCTCGTGGCTACGGTGCAAAAGCACCAAGCTATCCGTTGGTGTTGGATGAAAATACCCCAGCTGAGCATTCGGGTGATGAACCTCGCTTGATTCGTAAGCGAACTGGTGCGCCAGTCGCGGTCGACCCTGTGCGAGCTAACGCAGTGAAAGCATTGCTGAGCAAAGGCGTTGATGTGATTATCACTGACGATGGCCTTCAGCATTACGCGCTTGAACGCGACATTGAATTTGCAGTTATCGACGGCGCAAGACGCTTTGGTAGTGAGAGTTTGATTCCTTTAGGTCCATTACGAGAGCCGGTTTCTCGTTTAGATGAAGTCGACTTTTTGGTAAACAATGGCGGTAAAGCGCACGGTCGAGAGTTCTCGATGTCTTTGCTTCCAAGCCAAGCAGTTAACCTAAAGACTGGTCAGAAAAGGTCTGTGGCAAAATTACAGAAGCTGGTTGCTTTTGCCGGTATTGGCCACCCACCGCGCTTTTTTAAAACATTGGAAGATCTTGATGGTGATGTGGTATTCACACAGGGTTTCGCCGATCATCAAGATTTTGATAAAGATGAACTTCATGCCTTAGCTAAGAAAGGTATGAATCTGATTATGACAGAAAAAGACGCTGTAAAATGCGAAGAATATGCTCAAGATAACTGGTGGTATCTTCCAGTTTCTGCGCAGTTCGATGAAGATTCGCAACAGCAAATTTTAAAAAGAATAAAAGAGGTTATGGAATACTATGGATCACCGTCTACTTGAGATCGTTGCTTGCCCTGTATGTAAAGGTAAACTAACTTTTGACAAGGATAAGCAAGAGCTTGTTTGTAAAATTGATCGCCTTGCTTACCCAATTAAAGAGGGTATTCCTGTTCTTTTAGAACCTGAAGCTCGCACCGTTTCTATGGATGAGGGTAAGTAATGTCTTATACGGTTGTTATACCTGCAAGATACCAATCGAGCCGTTTACCAGGGAAGCCACTTGCTGACATTGGTGGAAAGCCGATGATTCAATGGGTATACGAACAGTCAATGAAAGCGGGTGCCGATAACGTTATTATCGCTACCGACGACGCTCGAGTTGAAAAAGCGGCTAAAGCATTTGGCGCGACCGTTTGTATGACATCACCGAATCACGAATCGGGCACTGAACGCCTAGCTGAAGTGATTGAAGTTATGAATATTCCTGATGATCATATTATCGTTAATGTTCAAGGTGATGAGCCACTTATCCCACCTTCGATCATTAATCAGGTTGCCAACAATCTTGCTAACAGTACAGCTCCGATGGCAACGTTAGGTGTGGAAATCACTCATGCTGATGAAGTGTTTAACCCTAATGCCGTTAAAGTTGTAACCGATAAAGACGGTTATGCCTTGTATTTTAGCCGAGCAACCATCCCTTGGGATCGCGATGCTTACGCGAACAACGGTACTGCAGCGGAATCTCCTTTACTTCGTCATATTGGTATCTATGCTTACCGAGCGGGTTTTATCAATACCTACATTAACTGGGAACCAAGCACTCTTGAACGTATTGAGTGCCTAGAGCAATTACGAGTACTTTGGTACGGTGAAAAAATCCACGTAGACGTTGCGGCGGAAGCACCTGCGGCTGGTGTTGATACGCCTGAAGACCTAGAAGCGGTTCGAGCTATTATTGGTTAAGCTTCTTTGAGCGAATTCTTGTTTGCTCTACAAAATGAAAAATCATGAGCCTTGCCTATTGCGAGGCTTTTTTCTATCTATCGAAAAGTGCGCTATCGAAAAGCGCGTGCGTGTCTTATTAACCTAAGCAAACGGATATTGAGATAGTTGCATTGGTTTATGCATCATCAACACGGAATTATCTGAGATTTACCTCGCTCGAGTTCCAATTTTTCTCTATAATATGCCGCCTATAAAGTAGTGGCGAATCGCTAGTACAGAATAAAACTTACGACAAAACGTGGAGTAAAAGATGCCTTCTCAAAGCCCAGTGATTACGGTTGATGGACCAAGTGGTGCAGGTAAAGGTACCCTGTGTATGTTGCTAGCAGATAAGCTAGGCTTTCATCTTCTAGACTCAGGCGCGATCTATCGCGTATTGGCTTTAGCGGCAATTCACCATGGTGTGGATACTGAATCAGAGGATGCTTTAGTACCGCTTGCTACACACTTAGACGTGCAGTTTATTGCTGAAGGCGACTTAGTTAAGGTTATCCTAGAAGGTGAAGATGTGTCTGGTGAACTTCGTAAAGAAGAGACTGGCATGGCGGCTTCAAAAGTTGCTGCTTTACCTCGCGTTCGCGAAGCACTGCTTCGTCGTCAACGTGCATTCAGCGCTGCGCCTGGTTTGGTTGCAGATGGCCGTGACATGGGAACGGTTGTGTTTCCTGAAGCTGAAGCGAAAATATTTTTAGATGCAAGTGCTGAAGAGCGTGCGAGTCGCCGCCTTAAACAGTTGCAACAGAAGGGGTTAGATGTTAAATTTGACGACCTTTTGAGCGAGATCCAAGAGCGAGACGACCGAGATCGTAATCGCCCAGTGGCGCCACTTCGCCCTGCAGAGGATGCTCTAGTGCTTGATTCCACCTCAATGAATATTGAGCAGGTAGTAGAAAAAGCACTACACTATATTGAATCGAAACTGGCTGGGTAATTTCGCCGAGCTAGTACGAACGTTGGTCGCAAGGATGATGACCGGCGAATTTATCAACCCCATGCGGTAGGATACCCATGGACGTTTAATTATTGAAGATTAAATAATGACTGAATCTTTTGCTCAACTCTTTGAAGAGTTTCTATCTGAAACTGAATTCCAACAAGGCAGCATCGTTAAAGGTACTGTAGTAGCTATCGAGAACGGTTTCGTTCTTGTAGACGCTGGTCTTAAGTCTGAATCTGCTATCCCTGCTGAACAATTCAAGAACGCTGCTGGCGAACTTGAAGTTGAAGTTGGTGCTGAAGTAGACGTAGCTCTAGACGCTGTTGAAGATGGTTTCGGTGAAACTCAACTTTCTCGTGAGAAAGCTAAGCGTCACGAAGCTTGGATCGTACTTGAGAAAGCTTGCGAAGAAGCTGAAACTGTTGTTGGTATCATCAACGGTAAAGTTAAAGGCGGTTTCACTGTTGAACTTAACGGTATCCGTGCTTTCCTTCCTGGTTCTCTAGTAGACGTACGTCCTATCCGTGACACTGCTCACCTAGAAAACAAAGAGCTAGAGTTCAAAGTAATCAAGCTAGACCAGAAGCGTAACAACGTTGTTGTTTCTCGTCGTGCTGTTATCGAATCTGAAAACAGTGTTGAGCGTGACGAACTTCTTGAAACTCTACAAGAAGGTACTGAAGTTAAAGGTATCGTTAAGAACCTTACTGACTACGGTGCATTCGTTGACCTTGGCGGTGTTGATGGTCTTCTACATATCACAGATATGGCTTGGAAGCGCGTTAAGCACCCATCAGAGATCGTTAACGTTGGTGACGAAATCCTAGTTAAAGTTCTTAAGTTCGATCGTGAGCGCACTCGTGTTTCACTAGGTCTTAAGCAACTAGGCGAAGATCCATGGGTAGCAATCGCTAAGCGTTACCCAGAAGGTCACAAGCTTTCTGGTCGTGTTACAAACCTAACTGACTACGGCTGCTTCGTTGAAATCGAAGAAGGCGTTGAAGGTCTAGTACACGTTTCTGAAATGGATTGGACTAACAAGAACATCCACCCTTCTAAAGTTGTTAATGTTGGCGACGAAGTTGAGGTTATGGTTCTTGATATCGACGAAGAACGTCGTCGTATCTCTCTAGGTCTGAAACAGTGTAAAGCTAACCCATGGCAGTCATTTGCAGAAATGCAAGCTAAGGGCGACAAAGTTACTGGTAAGATCAAGTCTATCACTGACTTTGGTATCTTCATCGGTCTAGAAGGCGGTATCGACGGTCTTGTACACCTATCTGACATTTCTTGGAACGCTGCCGGCGAAGAAGCTGTACGTGAATACAAGAAAGGCGACGAAATCTCTGCTGTTGTTCTAGCAGTAGATGCAGAGCGTGAGCGTATTTCTCTTGGCGTTAAGCAAATGGAAAACGACCCGTTCAACGCATACGTTGCTGACAACAAGAAAGGTGTTCTTGTAAACGGTACTGTTACTGCAGTTGACGCGAAAGGCGCTACTATCGAGCTAATCGAAGGCGTTGAAGGTTACATCCGCGCTTCTGAAGTTTCTCGCGACCGTATCGAAGATGCATCTCTAATCCTAAGCGTTGGCGACAGCGTTGAAGCGAAGTTCACTGGTGTAGACCGTAAGAACCGCGTAATCAACCTATCTATCAAAGCTAAAGATGAAGCTGATGAGCAAGAAGCAATGGCTTCACTGAACAAGTCTGAAGAAGGCGCGTTCGGTAACGCAATGGCAGACGCATTCAAAGCTGCTAAAGGCGAATAATAGCTTCTCATTAAGAGAATTATAGCTATCTAGCCAAGAAAGGAGCCGTAAGGCTCCTTTTTTTTTGCTTATTTTTCCGATAGGTCTATAATTTCTAAAAAGAAAACCAACGAGGGTAACTATGACTAAGTCTGAATTGATTGAGAGACTGTGCGCTGAGCAAACGCATCTTTCTGCAAAAGAAATTGAAGACGCTGTAAAAGACATTTTAGAGCATATGGCTTCAACACTAGAAAGTGGTGATCGAATCGAAATTCGCGGTTTTGGCAGCTTTTCTCTGCATTATCGTGAGCCTCGTGTTGGACGTAACCCAAAGACTGGTGACAAGGTTGAGTTAGAAGGTAAATACGTTCCTCACTTCAAACCAGGTAAAGAGCTGCGTGAACGAGTAAACTCAGGAATGTAGCCTACTTATCGGAATTAAGAAAAGCGGCATACTATAATGTATGCCGCTTTTTTATGACCATAATATGGTGGTCTGATTAGTAATTTTCCTGCATAATCGTACAGCTAACCAACCAATGAGTGATGAACTATGAAAATTATAAAAATAGTCGCCGTTATCGCACTTTTCCTAATTGCACTGGCTTTAGGCTCTCAAAACCAAACAACTGTGAATTTCAACTATCTGCTAGCGCAAGGTGACTTCCACCTATCAAGTTTATTAGGTGTTGTATTCGTTTCAGGCTTCGCCCTTGCTTGGTTAGTCTTTGGTAATATGCACATGCGGTCTCAGCTAAAAATTCATCGCTTGAAGAAGCAACTCAATAAGCAATCAAAGCAGGTCGCTGCTGATACTAAAGCTTAAAGGCTATATTTGATGTTAGAGTTACTGTTCTTACTTTTGCCCATCGCAGCCGCTTATGGCTGGTATATGGGTAATCGTAATGCTCAGCAAGAAAAACAAAAGCAATCACACCAGATCTCCCGTCAATACGTGACGGGTTTGAACCTATTACTGTCAGACCAATCTGACAAAGCGGTTGATCACTTCATTGAGCTGCTTCAAGTAGACAATGAAACCATCGATACTCACTTGGCTTTGGGCAACTTGTTCCGCTCAAGAGGCGAAGTCGACCGCGCTATTCGTATTCACCAAAATCTCATCTCTCGTTCGGGGCTTACCCTCGATCAGAAAAATCTCGCACTGCAACAATTAGCTAAAGACTACATGGTCTCTGGCTTCCTTGATCGCGCTGAAAAAATCTTTGAACAACTTGTAGAAGAACCTGACCATAAAGAGGGCGCTTTACAGCAGTTGGTGGCTATTTATCAGCAGACCCGTGAGTGGAACAAGGCTATCCATTACGGAAATATCTTAGTTAAGCTCGGCAAGAAAAAAATGAAGATGCGTGCCACAGTCGCGCATTTCTGGTGTGAGCTTGCAATGCAAGAACAAGCCGATGGTAATCGTTCTAAAGCGCTTCAGCATTTTAAGAAGGCGCTTTCTGAAGACCCTAAATGTGTTCGCGCAAGTATCGCACTAGGGAAGTTCCACTTAGCGAACGAAGATTACCAAAAGACAATTGATTGTCTTGAATCGGTACTTGAACAAGATATCGATTTTATCAGTGAGGTGTTGCCAACCCTTGCTGAGTGTTACCACAAGCTTGGACAAGAAGCTCAATTGGTCGAGTTCCTCAAAGCGTGTATTCAGAAGAAAGCCGGTGTATCTGCCGAACTGATGCTGGCGCAATTGGTTGCTCACCATGAAGATGTAGGCTCTGCTCAAGAGTTACTGACAAAGCAGCTTGTTAAAAATCCAACCATGAAAGGTTTTTATCGATTAATCGATTACCACCTAGCGGAAGCAGAAGAAGGCCGAGCAAAAGACAGCTTAACCACACTTCAATCTATGGTTGGTGAACAGCTTAAGGTTAAGCCTCATTACCGTTGTCGTCAGTGTGGTTTCTCGACACACTCTTTGTATTGGCACTGCCCTTCATGTAAAGGGTGGGGGACGATCAAGCCTATTCGTGGACTTGATGGTGAATAGATTTGTGGTCACTTTAAGACCAAATTATTAATTGCAGCTTTCGGGCTGCATTTTTATGACTGTTATTTATCACCTGCTTAGGTGATTAGAAATTTTTAGAAAGTTAACTGCGTTAGGAGATGAAATGAACGACCAAAAAATCATTGTAGCCTTGGATTATGATAATCAAGCGGATGCGTTAGCCTTTGTCGATCGAATTGACCCAGCATCTTGCCGCCTAAAAGTGGGCAAAGAGATGTTTACCCTGTTTGGCCCTGAATTTGTTCGTGAATTACATAAGCGTGGTTTCTCAGTATTTTTAGACCTTAAATTCCACGACATCCCGAACACATGTTCAAAAGCAGTCCGTGCTGCCGCTGAACTGGGTGTTTGGATGGTGAACGTACACGCAAGTGGCGGTGAGCGTATGATGACGGCTTCTCGCGAAATCTTAGAACCTTATGGCAAAGATCGTCCACTGTTAATCGGTGTAACGGTACTCACCAGTATGGAGCAATCTGACTTAGCGGGTATCGGTCTGGATCTTGAACCACAACAACAAGTGATGCGCTTGGCTTCTCTAACGAAAAACTCTGGCTTAGACGGTGTTGTATGTTCTGCACAAGAGGCTTCTTTGCTTAAAGGTGCACTTGGTCAAGAGTTCAAGCTAGTTACTCCAGGTATTCGTCCTGTCGGCGCAGATGTGGGTGACCAGAAGCGCATCATGACGCCTTCTAAAGCGATTGAATCAGGTTCAGACTACCTTGTTATTGGTCGTCCGATTACGCAAGCGATAGACCCTGCTGCTGTACTTGCAGAGATCAACGGTACGCTTGCTTAAGTCTATATTTGGATTGAGATATAAATAAAGAAGGCCAGCAAATTGCTGGCCTTAATTTTTTAGTCTGGATTAGTCTAAACTGGACTGAATGTTCTGTGTGGAGCTTAAACCGGAGCGCCACTATGGAATTTGAAGTCGTTGTCATCTGAAGTGATAAGATCAGCTTCTACTTGAGCAAAATGCGCAATACGCTCTGAAATATCTTTCCCTGCGATCTGCTCTGCTAGCTCAAGGTAGTCTTGGTAGTGGCGAGCTTCTGAGCGAAGTAGAGACACGTAAAACTTCTCCATGTCTTCTTCCAAGAAAGGAGCCAATTTAGCGAAGCGCTCACAAGAGCGAGCTTCAATAAACGCACCGATGATAAGCTTATCAACCAGAGCATCAGGCTCGTAAGTCTTAACTTGTTTGATCAAGCCCTTAGCGTAACGACCCGCCTCGATTGGCTGGTAAGTCACGCCTTTCTTCTCCATCAACTCCATGACTTGGTAGAAGTGATGCAGCTCTTCTTTGATCAGTAAAACCATCTTATCGATTAGGTCAGCACCGTAATTACAGCCTTCTTTCGCTGTGATTTGCTTGGATACGTTGCTTTTACCACGCAGAGACTCTAAGTCTCCGATACGACGGTAAGCAAATTGCTCGTATGGCAAAATCCATTCATTCAGTTGCTTCGCGCTTTCTTTATCGACGGCGTACTTGCGAATAAGGAATAAAGCACTCTGTGCCGCCTTAAGTTCACACAGCATGTGATCGCGTAGAATGATGTGAAGATTTTCTGGCTTTTTGGCTTCATCTATCCATGAATCTGGCGTTTCGGCTTTAAGAAAAGAGTGGATTGGAGCGAGTAATTCTTGATACATGGTCAGGGAAAGTTTGTTGATAATGCGGGGATTTTATCACAGCTCAAGAGATCTCCCTATACAGAGAAAGGAAATTCAACAGCTACAAAAAAGGCCGCCTATTTAATGTAAATAAGGCGGCCTTTAAGTGTTGAGTTAGACTGTTACCATTTCTTCTTCTGACCGAAGAGGGCATCCATATCGTCTTCTCGTTCTTTAGATTCCATCTGCTGCAAATCTTGAGCGTTTTTGTCTTGGCGTTTCTGGTCAAGCTCGTTAAGCATCTGTTGAAGCTTTTCTTTGGCTTGATTAGAGTACGAGTCGTTCTTAGTCGCCAAAGCATCAATACCTTTGCGTAATAGCTGAATCGCTGTTCCCGGTTGTCCGCGAGAAATCGAATCGTTTGCACGTTTGATAACATTTTCAATGTTAATACGGATTTGAATTGTTTCTAGGCGAGCATTTTCAACCACATAAGCTTGAGTCTCGAAACGGCCTTTATTGTGCTCGTTGCGCACCGTATCACGCAGGCGTTTAACTAACTTAAGCATCATGATCGCTTGCTTGTCACTACTTGGTACGCGGAAAGCGGTACTCTCGCCACCTTTGTAGTTCTCTTTTAGCTGAGTGATTTGTTGTTTTACGCTTTCAATGCGTTGGGCAAGCTGCTTATTTTTTGGATCGAGTTGATACATGTTTTCTAATGCATCAAGAATTCGATTGTTTAAGCATACAAGAAGATCTTGGCTAAACGGCATGTGATGAGCGTTGCCAATCAGTTCTTCTGTACCGTCAATAATGGTTAGATAACGAGAAGCTTCCTGTTTCTTCGCTGTTTCTACCTTAACTTTATATTGAAGCATGATGTTGTAGCCTAAAACTAACACCAAAAGAACGGCTACTAAGACGATTATTAAACCAATATTCATATATTTGAGTCTGCTTATTATTTTCTATAGCTAACTGGAGAGGATACACGATTCCATTGTGTATCGGCACTCGTAAATTGCAATTTCTGATTATCTCTTGTTGAGCGAAATCGGCAATCAAAACTTACCAACTAATGTATGAGAATGAGGGTTGGGTTGCAAAGCGTTAGTGATGTTTTTGTTTGTTAAGCTAGAAAAACTCAATTTTCCTGTCATTTTTGTGTTCGAAGCGTTATAACTATTAATTATATTACACGCGACTATAACGCTCTCTTTGCAAATAAGTTAGCACAGAAATGAGTAAAGGATTACGAGGTTAGATATGAAGTTACAGCAACTGAAGTACATTGTTGAGGTTGTAAACCATAACCTAAATGTTTCAGCTACAGCAGAGAGTTTGTACACATCTCAGCCTGGCATTAGTAAGCAAGTTAGATTACTTGAAGACGAACTAGGCATTCAGATTTTTGAGCGTAGCGGCAAGCATCTAACGCAGGTTACCCAAGCGGGTGAGGATATCATTCGTATCTCTCAAGAGATTTTGGCGCGCGTTGAAAGCATTAAAGCGGTAGCGGGTGAACACACACATCCAGAGATGGGTACATTGAATATTTCAACGACTCATACTCAAGCTCGTTATGCACTGCCTGATGTGATTAAAGGTTTCACGGCGCGCTATCCAAAAGTATCGCTTCACATGCACCAAGGTACGCCAAGCCAAATGTCAGAAGCCGTCGCTAAAGGTACAGCGAATTTTGCGATTGCAACGGAAGCGCTACACCTTTACCAAGATGCGATTATGCTGCCTTGTTACCACTGGAACCGTTCGATCGTCGTGACCAAAGATCATCCCCTGGCACAGAAGCGTAATATCACGATCGAAGATCTTGCGGCTTACTCTCTCGTGACTTATGTATTTGGTTTCACTGGCCGTTCTGAGCTTGATACCGCGTTTAACAAAGTAGGTTTAACACCGCGTGTTGTGTTTACTGCGACCGATGCAGACGTAATCAAAACCTACGTTCGTATGGGCATTGGTGTTGGTGTCATTGCAAGTATGGCCATCGACCAAGAACAAGATACTGACCTGGTCGCTATTGATGCTAGTCATTTATTTGGTGCAAGCACCACAAGCATTGGCTTTAGAAAAGGCACTTTCCTGCGTTCGTACATGTTTGATTTCATGGAGCGTTTCGCCCCGCATTTAACTCGACCTGTTGTTGAACAAGCTATCTCTTTAAAATCGAACGAAGAGATCGAAGAGATGTTTAAAGATATCGAACTGCCAGTTCGTTAATCTCATCGTGTAAATTTTGATTCTTATTCGGCCTGTATTTGCAGGCCGTTTTTCTTTTGGGCTTTTAGTTTTCGTTTTCTTTATCGGGCCTTTCCATTTCGACCTCTTACCCCTACAATCCACGCATCATAGGGGGAAGCATGCATTCACGATTTAAAATACTCGATTCATTTTTGCTAGAGCACCAGATTTACTGGCGTTCAGAGCCCTTCCATCTATGTCGAACTCACCAAACACCATGGCGCAATGTGAATCGTCCTCTTGTTGATTGGTTAGAAGGCTTGAGTATTCAGCGCATTCAAACGTTGAAAGAGCAGCCTCAGCTATTGGCCGATGAATTGACTCTTTTCCTCCCTCAATTATATGCCGTTAACCAAAATATCCAGTTTGAAAGAGCGACACTTGCCGGGTTAAAGCTTGCTCGCGGTACTGGAGATGGTATTCCTGGAAGAAAGTTGCAACAAATTGTTTCGATGGGAGAAGCTGTGCTTGAGAACCATTATGGAAAAGAGTGGTTGGAATGGTGTTCTGGTAAAGGCTTTCTTGGTCGAATCCTATCTCAGCAATCGGATCAAAAAGTCACTAGCTTTGAATGGCAGCAATCGTTATGCGAAAGCGGACAAAAGATTGCGGATGACCAGAAGTTAGCGATGGATTTTGTTCAAGGAGATGCGTTTTCAGACAAGGCCGATGACGTGTTTAATTCGTACCAACATGCCGTGGCCCTTCATGCTTGTGGTGATCTTCATGTTGAGCTAGTTAAAAAGTCAGTGTCACATGGGCTACCAGCGGTCACTATTTCTCCTTGTTGTTATCATCTTATTCGAGACGAAAACTATCAAGCGATGTCTTCTATCGCGAAAAGCTCAGCATTAACGTTAAGTAAGAGCGACTTGAGAATCCCGCTTCAAGAAACCGTTACTGGTGGTGAAAGAGTAAAAAGACATCGTCAACTAGAGATGAGCTATCGTCTAGGCTTCAGCCAGTTGCTTAAGGCTGAACTTAACATTGACGAATACATTCCTGTACCGAGCATCAAAAAATCAGAGTTAGCTGAGGGTTTTGAATCTTTCTGCCGTTGGGCATCTGAAGTGAAAGAGCTATCGCTGGGCTCAGATATTGATTTTGACTCTTATTTGATTCAAGGCGAAGCGCTTTTCTGGGAAATGGAAAAGCTGAGTTTGGTTCAACAAGTCTTTAGACGACCATTAGAGATATGGCTGGCTTTAGATCGCGCTATCTATCTGCAAGAGCAAGGTTATGAAGCTACGATTGAAGAGTTCTGTGAACGCAGTATTACGCCAAGAAATCTATTGATTCATGGGGTTAAAATCGAGCGCTAGTGGTAAATCGTACTGTTACGTGTTTTTACGAACTAAATCCATTAATGCAAAAAAGCCAGCGCGACATAATGTCGTACTGGCTTTTTGTTTAATGTGTATGAGTTAACTGAACGCTTCAACGAGAAGATTATTGCGTTCAGTTAGTCATTACATCATTAGTTAAACATTGCGATTGCTTCTGCTGGGTCTACGTATTCAAGGTCAAAGCTTTCTGCAACTTCTTTACAAGTTACTTTACCGTGAATAACGTTTAGACCTTCTAGGAAGCCTTCATCAGATAGAAGTGCTTCGCGGTAGCCTTTGTTCGCTAGCTTAACAATGTAAGGAAGTGTTGCATTGTTTAGTGCGTAAGTTGAAGTACGAGCAACAGCGCCAGGCATGTTTGCAACACAGTAGTGAACTACGTCATCAACAATGTAAGTTGGGTCTGCGTGAGTGGTTGCGTGAGAAGTCTCGAAACAACCGCCTTGGTCGATTGCAACATCAACAACTGCTGAACCTGGCTTCATCTTAGCGATGTGCTCTTTTGTAACCAATTTTGGAGCTGCTGCGCCAGGAATTAGTACTGCACCAATTACTAGGTCTGCTTCTAGAACATGCTTCTCAATGGCGTCTTCAGTAGAATAAACCACTTTTGCGCGACCTTGGAATTCTTCATCAAGTCGACGCAGTGTATCTACGTTACGGTCAAGAATTGTAACATCAGCGCGAAGGCCTACAGCCATACGTGCTGCGTTAGCACCTACAACACCGCCACCAACAACAACAACTTTTGCTGGTTCAACACCTGGAACGCCACCAAGAAGAAGACCACAACCACCGTTAGATTTCTCTAATGTTTGTGCACCTGCTTGAATAGACATACGACCAGCTACTTCAGACATTGGTGCTAATAGTGGCAAGCGACCCATATTATCTGTTACAGTCTCATAGGCTACGCAGACAGCTTTGCTCTTGATAAGCTCTTCAGTTTGTGGAAAATCTGGTGCAAGGTGTAAATAGGTAAATAATATTTGCCCTTCGCGAAGCATAGCTCGCTCGACAGCTTGAGGTTCTTTAACCTTTACAATCATCTCTGCTTTCGCGAAAACGTCAGCAGCAGTAGGAAGAATGGATGCGCCTACAGCGATGTAATCATCGTCTGAAAAACCGATACCAGTACCGGCATTGGTTTCTACAAAAACTTGGTGGCCGTGTGAGATTAGTTCTCTCACGCTAGCTGGGGTCATACCAACGCGGTATTCGTGGTTCTTGATTTCCTTAGGTACGCCAATGATCATCCTGACTCCTCATTTTATTTTGGTTGTTTTATCTATATGTAGGGTAATTCTGTCGAATTAATATCTAGTATAGATAGGTTTAGATAAAATTTGATACTGAATATTAAAAAGTTGTAGTATATTTTTTTGCAAGGAAGTAATAAGGTGGAATAAAAAATGGCAGACAATTATAAGAAGCCGTCCAAGGAACTAGATCGTATTGACCGCAACATTCTTAATGAGTTGCAAAAAGACGGTCGTATCTCAAACGTTGAACTCTCAAAACGAGTAGGACTTTCTCCAACTCCATGTCTTGAACGTGTTCGTCGTTTAGAACGTCAAGGTTACATTACTGGGTACACAGCGTTGCTGAACCCACAGTACCTTGATGCTTCACTTTTAGTGTTTGTTGAAATTACGTTGAACCGTGGTGCGCCAGATGTGTTCGAACAATTCAACACCGCTGTGCAGAAACTGGATGACATCCAAGAGTGTCATTTAGTGTCGGGTGATTTTGACTATCTTCTAAAAACACGTGTATCTGATATGGGTGCTTACCGTAAGCTACTGGGTGATACGTTACTTCGTCTACCGGGCGTAAACGACACTCGAACTTACGTAGTAATGGAAGAAGTGAAACAAACCAATCAACTTGTGATTAAAACTCGTTAGTCACAATTGGTGAAATGAAAGAAAGCGGACATTTGTTCCGCTTTCTTGCTTTCTGGAATTGGGTTTTTCTGTTTGATATGGTTAAATCAACAGTAGTTTCATTGAAACGAGCGGCTTTGGCCGCTCGAGATGTTTTTATCCCGTTTAATTATTAAGTTGGTTTATGTTCAAGCAGAGCAGTAATAAAGTAGAAACAATCATTAAAACGAGTGAAGAGCCTCAGTCTCCTCGTTTGAGTGGTTCTCAACGTCTCAAAGAGTGCAGTCTGATTCTCGGTGTTCTCTTCTCTATTCTACTTGCCGTTGCGTTATTAACTTTTAGTCCTGCAGACCCATCATGGTCGCAAACGGCGTGGGGTGGTGACATTCAAAATGCGGGTGGCTACCTAGGTGCTTGGTTGGCGGATACGCTTTTCTTCGTATTTGGCTCTTTGGCTTACCCTCTGCCTATCTTAGTGACGGTTGCTGCGTGGGTTTTATTCCGCAAACGTAATGAAGACGAGCAGATCGACTTCATGCTGTGGGGCACTCGCTTACTTGGCCTGACTATCCTAATTCTTACGAGTTGTGGTTTAGCGGATATCAACTTTGACGACATCTGGTACTTTTCATCCGGTGGCGTGGTAGGTGACGTTTTAACAAGCCTTGCACTTCCAACGTTGAATGTTCTTGGTAGTACGCTGGTTCTTCTTTTCTTATGGGGTGCTGGTTTCACTCTATTAACCGGTATCTCTTGGCTAAGCATTGTGGAATGGTTGGGTGAATGTGCCATCAAATTTTTCACGTCTACTGTTAATAAGGCTCGTGGCCAAGACCAAGAGCTGCTTGAGCCTCAATTAAGAGAATCAGCAGACCGCGATTTAATCGAAGAACGTCATCAGCAGCATCAAGCGCCAACTTACCGCGATGTTCCTGCTATAGAAGGCAACAAAGAATCAACAGAGCATGATCCGCTAGATCCTGCGATGAGTTTTTCTGCGACCAATGAGTCGGCAGACGTGGCGACAAATGCGCGAGACAATGCTGCATCGCCGAAGCGTCATTACAATATTCATATGCCTGTCGATGCTCCTGCGAAACAAGAAGCTCCTGTTCATGAAGAACCTCAGGTTCAGCCTCAAGCGGTAATTGAGTCAGAGCAAACGATCCCTGCAGCAGCTGTTTACCAAGCGCCAGAAGAACCGCTAGAAGAAGGTATTGAGCGCTCTAAACAGTTGAATGCAACGATAGAGCAGCTAGAAAATGCGGCCATGTATGAAGATGACCTAGCAGAACAAGATCAGGTTGACGCGCATGATTCTCAGGTTGCTTACCAACAATACATGCAGAACGAACAACCAGAAGTTGGCCCTGCTCATGCTGACCTTAGAAGTGCTGAACCAGAATTAGATAGCTCACCACAAGTAAATGGCGAATTTGGTTCTGAAGATGTTCAACCTGAATCTTTATACGCTTCACCTATGGGCGAGCCAGAAGCAACCGTGGAAGACGATTTCTCTGCACAACCTTCACCGTTTGATGTTACGGAAGAGCAAAGCTACCAACAGGGCTCAGAGCTTGAATCAGAACAGGCTGAAGCTGAATTAGCTGACGCAGCATTAATCGAAGAACAGTTTGAACCTTTCCCTTATCAAGAAGAACATTCAGAACCTGAACAGCCAACAGCACAAAACCTAGAACCAGCTGTTGATCTTCCTTGGGAAGAGGTAACGGAAGAAGAACCTTCGCATCAAGATCAAGATGTCGCCGCATTCCAAAGCATTGTTTCTGAAGCCCAAGCGAATATGGCAGCGGCGCAGAACCCGTTCTTGGTTCAACAAGATGTTAATTTACCGAAACCTGCTGAGCCATTACCAACGCTTGAATTGTTATTCCACCCTGAAAAGCGTGAAACCTTTATTGACCGTGATGCATTAGAGGCGATTGCTCGCCTTGTTGAATCTAAGCTAGCGGACTATAAGATCAAAGCTGATGTGGTTGATATTTTCCCAGGTCCAGTAATCACTCGATTCGAACTTGATCTGGCTCCAGGCGTGAAAGTGAGCCGTATTTCGGGCCTTTCTATGGACTTGGCTCGTTCGCTCTCTGCATTGGCTGTACGTGTCGTAGAAGTGATTCCGGGTAAGCCTTATGTTGGCTTAGAACTGCCGAACATGAGTCGCCAAACGGTATTCTTCTCAGATGTGGTTGCTAGCCCTCAGTTCCAAGAAGCGAAATCGCCAACGACAGTGGTTCTCGGACAAGACATCGCTGGTGAAGCGGTCATTGCTGATTTATCGAAAATGCCTCACGTTCTGGTTGCGGGTACAACCGGTTCTGGTAAGTCGGTAGGTGTGAACGTAATGATTCTGAGTATGCTTTACAAAGCATCACCGGAAGATGTTAGATTCATCATGATCGACCCGAAAATGCTTGAGCTATCGGTTTATGAGGGTATTCCTCATCTATTGTCTGAAGTGGTAACCGACATGAAAGATGCGTCGAACGCCCTTCGTTGGTGTGTTGGCGAGATGGAACGCCGTTATAAGCTGATGTCAGCGCTAGGCGTTCGTAATATTAAAGGTTACAACGATAAGCTTAAGATGGCAGCGGAAGCGGGTCACCCAATTCACGATCCACTGTGGAAGCCGGGCGACAGTATGGATCCTGAAGCGCCATTGCTTGAGAAGCTGCCTTACATTGTGGTTATCGTTGATGAATTTGCCGACTTAATCATGGTGGTTGGTAAGAAGGTTGAAGAACTGATTGCACGTTTGGCACAAAAAGCACGTGCGGCGGGTGTTCACTTGATTCTAGCGACGCAGCGTCCATCTGTGGATGTTATTACCGGCCTTATCAAAGCGAACATTCCAACCCGTGTGGCCTTTACGGTATCAACTAAAACGGATTCACGAACTATCCTTGACCAAGGTGGTGCGGAATCACTATTGGGCATGGGTGATATGCTTTACTTGCCACCGGGTTCTAGCCATACAACTCGTGTTCACGGTGCCTTTGCATCTGATGACGATGTACACGCAGTCGTGAATAACTGGAAAGCGCGTGGTAAGCCAAACTATATTGATGAAATCACCAACGGCGAACAAACCCCAGAAACCTTGCTTCCGGGTGAGAAGATGGAAGGTGATGAAGAGGTCGACCCTCTGTTTGATCAAGTGGTAGAACACGTTGTTCATTCACGTCGTGGCTCAGTTTCAGGCGTACAGCGTCGATTCAAGATTGGCTACAACCGTGCTGCACGTATTGTCGAGCAACTTGAAGCTCAAGGTATAGTAAGTGCTCCAGGTCATAACGGTAACCGAGAAGTCTTAGCACCAGCGCCACCAAAAGATTAGTTCCGGTAGGAACTCATAACTATTCAGTCGGTCAAATCGAAAATATGACCGACTTATGTTCTAACAGGATTATTGATGAAAAAAGTATTCGCACTTTTATTTATGAGCTTCTCAGTGTTTGCTTCTCCGAAAGAAGAGTTGAGTAGCCGTTTGGCATTAAACGCAGGCTTCAGCGCTGACTTTAAACAAGTCGTGACTAGCCCTGATGGTGATGTGGTGATGGAAGGTGAGGGCATGGTAGAGATTGCACGCCCAAGCTTGTTCCGCTGGGAGACTACGTTTCCTGATGAAAACTTGTTGGTATCTGATGGCCAAAGCTTGTGGTACTACAGCCCGTTCATTGAGCAAGTGAGCATTTACTGGCAAGAGCAAGCGACATCACAAACACCTTTTGTCCTGCTTACACGCAACCAAGAAAGCGATTGGGACAACTACAACGTGGCGCAAACGGGTAACCAATTTACGCTAACGCCAACCGCTGTCGATTCTAATCAGGGCGACTTCCAGATTAACATCACCGAAAAGGGCATTGTTCAGGGCTTTAATGTGATTGAACAAGATGGTCAAAAAGGTGAGTTTACCTTTAGCAATGTTGACTTGGGTAAACCTGCAGCAGACCGCTTTACTTTTGTGGCACCGGAAGGTGTCGAGGTCGACGACCAAAGAAACTGATCTAAACAAGCAGATCGTTTGGTAGTACGTCGATAGGCATTAATGCCATCAACGAATCAAGAGATTGCAATTGAGTAATTACAGCTTAGATTTTGCGGGGGACGAAGATTTTCGTCCCCTTGCTGCTCGTATGAGACCGGAAACTGTCGAACAGTACATCGGTCAGCAGCATATATTAGGCCCAGGTAAACCACTTCGCAGAGCGTTGGAAGCGGGCCATATCCACTCGATGATTTTGTGGGGGCCTCCGGGCACCGGTAAAACGACGTTAGCCGAAGTAGCAGCAAACTATGCGAATGCTGAAGTGGAACGCGTATCGGCGGTAACCTCGGGCGTAAAAGACATTCGTATTGCAATTGAAAAAGCGCGCGAGAACAAGCAAGCAGGGCGCAGAACCATCCTGTTTGTGGACGAAGTCCATCGCTTTAACAAAAGTCAGCAAGATGCTTTTCTGCCTCATATCGAAGATGGCACCGTAACCTTTATTGGTGCGACAACAGAAAACCCTTCTTTTGAATTGAACAACGCTTTGTTGTCACGTGCGCGTGTCTACAAACTGACTTCCCTGAATACAGATGATATTTCTCTCGTTATTCGCCAAGCGATTGAAGATAAGCAACGTGGGTTAGGTGATGTGCCTGCTGATTTTGCTGATAATGTTTTAGATCGCCTTGCAGAACTGGTTAACGGCGACGCGCGTATGTCGCTTAACTACCTTGAACTGCTGTATGACATGGCAGAAGACAACGATAAAGGCGAGAAAGCGATAACCTTGCAGTTGTTGGCTGAAGTGGCTGGTGAGAAAGTCGCTCGTTTCGATAACAAGGGTGATATTTGGTACGACCTAATCTCCGCGGTTCATAAGTCAATTCGTGGATCAAACCCTGATGCGGCCTTGTACTGGTCTGCGCGAATGATTGCTGCGGGTTGTGATCCTTTGTATATCGTTAGACGCTTGCTGGCGATTGCTTCTGAAGATATCGGTAACGCTGATCCTCGTGCCATGCAGGTAGCGATGTCGGCTTGGGATTGCTTCACGCGCATTGGCCCTGCTGAAGGCGAGCGTGCGATTGCGCAGGCGGTTGTTTATCTCGCATGTGCACCAAAGAGTAACGCCGTTTACACCGCGTGGAAGCAAGCGTTAACAGATGCTCACAATCTTCCTGAATATGAAGTGCCGCATCATTTGCGAAATGCACCGACAACTTTGATGAAGAACATGGGCTACGGGCAAGAATACCGTTATGCTCATGACGAACCAGGAGCCTACGCGGCGGGTGAAAAATATCTGCCTCCTGAAATGGGAGAGAAACAATACTATTTCCCAACAAAACGAGGCTTAGAGAGCAAAATTGGCGAGAAGCTAGATTATCTGGCGGATTTGGACGCAAAAAGCCCACAAAAACGCTATGAAAAGTAGTCTTTTTTGGATATCGTTACCTAGTCATAAAATTTCAATTAAATCGTTATAAATTGGTCGAAATAGCACCAGTTTTAGGGGTTTAGCAGTGATTCAGTAGCAAACTACTGAATATTCAAATAACTAAAGCATAGGATTAGCAATGCTGGATTCTAAATTACTTCGAGCTGAGCTGGATGAAACAGCGGCAAAATTAGCACGTCGAGGCTTCACCCTTGATGTAGAGACAATTCGTGAACTTGAAGAAAAACGTAAGTCCCTTCAGATGAAAACTGAAGAGCTACAAGCGTTACGTAACTCTCGATCGAAGTCCATTGGTCAAGCGAAAGCAAAAGGCGACCATGAAGAAGCTGAGCGTATCCTTGCAGAAGTAGGCAACTTAGGCGCAGAACTAGACCAAGCTAAAGTAGCATTGGCTGATCTTCAATCTGAGCTAGAAACGATCACAATGTCTATTCCTAACCTACCTGATGCAGAAGTGCCAGATGGTAAAGATGAAGATGATAACGTAGAAGTTTCTCGTTGGGGTCAACCTAAGACTTACGACTTTGAAGTGAAAGATCACGTAGATCTTGGCGAAATGTCTGGCGGTCTTGATTTTGCTAGCGCAGTTAAAATCTCGGGTTCTCGTTTCATCGTGATGAAAGGCAAATTTGCACGTCTACACCGTGCTATTGCTCAGTTCATGCTGGACCTTCACACTGATGAGCACGGCTACACAGAAATGTACGTACCGTACCTAGTGAACCACGATAGCCTTTACGGTACTGGTCAACTTCCTAAGTTCGGCGAAGACTTGTTCCACACAAGCCCGCTAACTGAGCAAGTAAGTGACGTGCCTCTTAAGACTCTATCGCTTATCCCTACTGCGGAAGTACCGGTAACGAACATGGTTCGTGACACGATTACTGATGAAGCTGAACTGCCACTTAAGATGACAGCTCACACGCCATGTTTCCGTTCTGAAGCGGGTTCTTACGGTCGTGACACTCGTGGTCTTATCCGTATGCACCAATTCGACAAAGTTGAATTAGTACAAATCACTAAGCCAGAAGACTCAATGGCAGCGCTTGAAGAGCTAACTGGCCACGCTGAGAAAGTACTTCAACTTCTAGAGCTTCCTTACCGTAAAGTGATTCTATGTACAGGTGACATGGGCTTCGGTTCTGCGAAAACTTACGACTTAGAAGTATGGGTTCCAGCACAAGAGACTTACCGTGAGATTTCTTCTTGTTCAAACATGTGGGATTTCCAAGCGCGTCGTATGCAAGCTCGTTTCCGTCGTAAAGGCGAGAAGAAACCTGAACTTGTACACACACTAAACGGTTCTGGTCTTGCTGTTGGTCGTACTATGGTTGCTATTCTTGAGAACAACCAAGAAGCAGATGGCCGTATTGCTATCCCAACAGTACTTCAGCCATACATGGGCGGCGTAACGCACATCGGTTAATTAGATTGATTAAGCATTAGGTTACTTATAAAACCCAGCCAACAGGCTGGGTTTTTTATTGCCTATAGAATAGTGCAGTGGCGAGAAATAAATAATTTTTGTTACCTATGTGTAATAGTGTTTTATTGATTTTGATAATTATTACAATCCTTAAATGTGGCTATAATATGCTCTTACCGCGGTAGGTATAGATTTTCTCGTTCAAATACTGAGGAGGGCTTATGGCCGTAGGATGGGCTGGTGACGATAGTGTCAGCCAGCAAATACAAAATACCATTGATGATGAGATCTCTCGTGTAAGAGGAAACCTTCGAGGTGGTGAGGGTTTGCGTTATTGTGATGAGTGTGGTGATGAGATTCCGGAACAAAGACGACGCGCGATCAAAGGCGTTCGTTTGTGTATAGAATGTCAGTCAATATTAGAGCATGACGCACATCGACATTCATTGTTTAACCGTCGAGCAAGTAAAGATAGCCAATTACGTTAAACTGACGGTTACCTTCAAGCAGTTAAGGCCTTACTTTTATGTAAGGCCTTTTAGTTTAATTAAATGATTTATTAATGAAGATATATAGAAATAATCGTCGCTCTTGTTTAGAGCAATAAACGCCTTATTTAAAGCAATGAGTATTTTGTAATGCAGTGTCGATAGCAGCGACCAATTGCTCAATATGTTGTGGTTTGATAATAAACGGAGGCATCATATAAATTAGCTTACCAAACGGACGGACCCAAACGCCTTGCTCTACAAAGTGAGCTTGGATGGTTTCCATATCGACAGGTGTGTGGGTTTCAACGACGCCAATCGCGCCCAACCAGCGAACGTCTTTGACAAGATCATGCTCTCGCAATGGTGGTAGCAACTCAGAGAAAAGCTGTTCGATCTGTTGAGTTTGATTTTTCCAATGACCTTGCTCGATGATGGATAAACTTGCCGCACCGACTGCGCAAGCTAATGGGTTACCCATGAATGTTGGCCCGTGCATAAAGCAGCCCGCTTCACCGCCACATACCGTGTCAGCTACTTCCTTACTCGCAAGCGTCGCTGACAATGTCATATAGCCACCAGTTAAAGCTTTGCCTACGCATAATATGTCCGGTTGAACATCGGCATGCTCACAAGCGAACAGTTCCCCTGTGCGGCCAAATCCGGTCGCAATCTCATCCAAGATCAGCAATACGTTGAATTCATCACACAGCAAGCGAACTTGTTTTAGGAACTCAGGGTGGTAGATGCGCATGCCGCCAGCCCCTTGAACGATAGGCTCTAAGATCACCGCTGCGACTTCTTGATGGTGTGCTGCCAGCTTTTCTCGAAAACTATCGATGTCACTTGAGTTCCACTCATCCCAAAAGCCTGTTTTTGGCGAATCAGCGAAAATATGTTCCGGCAAAAAGCCTTTGTAGAGGCTGTGCATCGAATTGTCAGGGTCGGTCACTGACATCGCCGCAAAGGTATCACCGTGGTAGCCATCTCTTAGTGTGAGGAACTTTGAACGAGGTTGTCCTTTAGCGTGCCAATATTGCAATGCCATCTTGAGGCTAACCTCTACGGCAACTGAACCTGAATCGGCCAAAAATACATGCTCAAGATTACTTGGCGCGAGATTCAAAAGCTTCTTACATAGATCGATAGCGGGCTGGTGGGTGATGCCACCAAACATAACGTGTGAAACCTTATCGATTTGACTATGAGCTGCAGCGTTTAGCTCTGGATGATTGTAGCCGTGGATGGTTGACCACCAAGATGACATACCATCAATAATTCGTTTTCCGCCTTCTAATTCTAGGTAAACACCGTCTGCGTTGGTGACTGGGTAGCAGGTCAGAGGTGTTAACGTTGATGTGTAGGGATGCCAGATATGCTGGCGATCAAAGGCGAGATCCATAGTAACTTCCATTCTTGGTGTGGTTAAAAAATAACCAGATGTAAACTTTTGATATTATCAATGTGTTGACAGTCTAAAGCTTGTCGGTAGACTAGCCAAGCATAAATGCAATCTCTATTGATAGAGATGAAACATCAAATAATAAAAAAGGATCGACACGTGGAAGTTCGTCATGACTGGACAGTTGCTGAAGTAACAGCGCTGCTTGAAAAACCGTTTATGGATTTAATGTTTGAAGCTCAAGTGGTTCATAGACAGTACCAAGAGCACAACCACGTGCAAGTGAGTACGCTTTTATCGATAAAGACAGGTGCTTGTCCTGAAGATTGTAAGTATTGCCCTCAAAGTGCTCACTACCGAACGGATGTCGACAAAGAACGCTTAATGGAAGTTGAGCGTGTTTTGGATGCGGCGCAAAAAGCCAAGAATGCGGGCTCAACTCGCTTCTGTATGGGCGCGGCATGGAAAAACCCGAAAGAGCGCGATATGCCTCACCTAACTGATATGATCAAAGGTGTGAAAGGCATGGGTCTAGAAACCTGTATGACATTGGGCATGTTAACGCCGGATCAAGCAGGCGAGCTAGCCGACGCAGGTTTGGACTACTACAACCATAACCTTGATACGTCTCCAGAATTTTACGGCAGCATCATCACCACTCGTACTTACCAAGATCGTTTAGATACGCTATCTCACGTACGTGATGCCGGTATGAAGATCTGTTCTGGTGGCATTATTGGTATGGGCGAAAGTACCAATGACCGTGCAGGCCTGCTGGTAGAGCTAGCGAACCTTCCGGTACACCCTGAGAGTGTGCCAATCAACATGCTCGTGAAAGTGAAAGGCACACCGATGGAAAACGTCGATGATGTTGAATCTTTTGACTTCATTAAGTTGATTGCGATTGCTCGTATCATGATGCCAATGTCAGCGGTTCGTCTATCTGCAGGTCGCGAGAATATGAATGAACAGATGCAGGCGATGTGCTTCATGGCTGGCGCGAACTCTATCTTCTACGGTTGTAAGCTACTGACTACGCCAAACCCAGATGAAGACACGGACATGCAGCTGTTTAAGAAGTTAGGCATCAACAGCCAACAAGTGGCTCAGAAGCCTGATGAAATTCAAGAAAACGAACTGTTAGATCAAGTAGTGGAGCGCGTTGCTGCTCGTCCAACGAAAGATGACATGTTCTACGATGCCACTGTTTAAATCCCGTATCAAAGATGCCCTTGTTCAACGCCGTGAGCAGGGGCTAACTCGTCAACTTAAAGTGCTCGAAAACAGTAATGGTCCTTTGCTTAATTGCGAAGGTTCTCGCTTTATTAATTTTTCGAGTAATGATTACCTAGGCTTGGCGAACGACCCTGAATTGGTGGAGGCGTGGCAAGCTGGGCTTTCCCTTTATGGTGCTGGCAGTGCGGCATCGCCATTGGTCACGGGTTTTAGTCCTGCTCATAGAAATTTAGAAGCTCAGCTGTGTGAATGGTTGGGCTTTGAACGTGCGATTCTCTTTAGTTCTGGTTTCAGTGCGAACCAAGCCTTGTTGTTTTCTCTGCTCGAAAAAGACGACTCTCTGCTGCAAGACAAGCTTAATCACGCCTCTTTGATGGAAGCGGGGATGCTTTCTCATGCAACCATGAAACGCTTTAAACACAACGACACGCAGCATCTAGAGTCTCTATTAAGCCGATCTCTACAATCCTTGGTCGTCACTGAGGGCGTATTCAGCATGGACGGCGATCAAGCGCCTCTCAGCCAGATATCTAACCTGACTCATCAATACGACAGTTGGTTGGCGGTTGATGATGCCCACGGTATCGGCGTATTAGGTGATAAAGGAGCTGGGAGTTGCAGTGCAGCACAAATCTCCCCCGATATTTTGGTGGTGACCTTTGGCAAAGCATTTGGCGTTTCTGGTGCTGCGATTCTTTGTTCGTCAGAAGTGGGTGATTACTTAACTCAGTTTGCTCGTCATCATGTGTACTCGACGGCGATGCCACCTTCACAAGCGGTGGCTTTATCTCATGCCTGTAAGATGACTCAAACTCAAGAGTGGCGCCGAGAAAAGCTGACTGAGTTAGGGTCTCTCTATGCAGAGCAGGTGAGCGGCTTGAAAGGCTTTGTGGATACTCAGACTCCGATTAAGCCATTTGTGATAGGTGAAGCACAAGCGGCATTATCAATAGCTGAAGAGTTAAAGCAAAACCAAGTTTGGGTGACCGCAATAAGGCCGCCAGCCATACCTGCTGGAACTGCTCGATTACGAATCACGTTAACAGCTAACCATAGTCAGAAGCAGATTCTTCAGTTAACCCGTTCGTTACGTCAAGCAGTGGAAACAAATCTTGAATCAAGCTTTGAATCGAATAGTGAAACTCACATCGAAATAAATAATGAGGCTCAGTAAATGTCACAAGAAGCAGTCGTGCATAATTACGTAGGCCAAGATAAGAATGCGATTGCCGAAGCTTTCGGCAAAGCGGCAACAACCTATGACAAACACGCTGAATTTCAACGCGATGTTGGCCACCGATTACTGGATAAATTACCCAGCGATCTGTCAGGCTTTAAGGTGCTGGATCTAGGTTGTGGTACTGGCTATTTCTCCGAGCAACTTGTAAAACGAGGCGCCGAAGTGGTTTGCGCTGATCTTTCTGTTGGAATGCTAGCAACAGCAGAGAAGCGGTGTGGTGCATCTGTATCTTTATATCAACAAGCCGATGCCGAACAATTGCCGTTTGAAGATGGGTGCTTTGACATCGTTTTCTCTAGCCTTGCGTTGCAATGGTGTGACGATTTGTCGTCGCCTTTGAGAGAGATGAAGCGTGTTACAGCGGCTGGTGGGCGTGTTATTTTCTCAACTTTGCTTGATGGGTCGCTGTTTGAACTGAAAAAGTCGTGGTCAAAAATTGACGCACATCAACACGTTAACCATTTTATTACAATCAATAAGGTAAAAATTGCGTTAGCGCAATCTAGCTGTACCGTTCATCAACTAGACTTGCCCACCATCACCGTTTGGTACGACACTGCGTTTGAACTGATGCGCGACCTTAAAGGTATCGGCGCTAATCACGTAAGTGGTCGCTCACAAGGTTTAACAAGTCGTCGCATGTTGCAGCTTGTTGATCGGGAATATCGAGAGTTTAAGAACCATCAAGGTTTCTTACCAGCAACATATCAAGTTTGTTTAGGGGTTATTCAATTATGATTGATGCATTATTCATTGCAGGTACGGATACCGAAGTGGGAAAAACTGTGGTTTCAAAAGCGATTCTTCAAGCTTTGGCCGCACAAGATTTATCAACAATTGGTTACAAGCCAGTTGCTGCAGGGAGTGAAAAATCCCCTGAAGGACTACGTAATAGTGATGCACTGCATCTTCAAGAAGCGGCGACGCAAGATATTGCTTACGAAGACGTCAATCCATACGCGTTGTTGCTACCATCATCGCCTCACATCGCTGCTAAGCATGATGGTGTTGTAATTGATGAGGCGGTATTATCAGCGAAGCTAGAAGAGCATAAGAAAAACTCTGACATCGTGTTAGTTGAAGGTGCTGGTGGTTGGCGAGTCCCGGTTTCAGACGATGAATATCTTTCTAGCTGGGTTAAAAAAGAGCAACTGCCAGTGGTACTGACTGTGGGTATTAAACTTGGTTGTTTGAGCCACGCTCTATTAACGGCAGAAGCGATTCGTGCTGATGGCCTAAACCTAGTAGGTTGGGTCGCAAACCGTATCAATCCAGGTACTGAGCACTACGCAGATATTATTGCGATGCTTGAAGATAAGTTAGGTGCACCTAAGTTAGGTGAAATCCCTTACGTCCCAAAAGCGAAGTCTAAAAACATTGGTAAGTACATTGATGTGCAGCCTTTGCTTGCGCTTTAATTACCACGTTATGTACTAAATAAGAAAAGGGCTGCGATTGCAGCCCTTTTGCTATTTTAAGCCTTTAGACCTTGAGTTGATAAACAACCGGTCTTTTAATAAACAAGCTTAGAACTAATGTTCTTTAGTCAGTCCCATTAAAGCTTGCTGAGTTTCTGTGATTTTTGTCTGTGCCGTTTGCGGTGTTAGGATTCCAACCTGCTTTTTCGCTTCTTCTTCAGTAATCCCTAGGTGACAGCACAGTAAATCGATAGCCATTTGAGTGTTAGTACCTTCAACCATGATCCTTTCCTTTTTGTACATGGACTAGCCAATAAATCATCTGAAGTCACTGTAAACGGATTGTTATATCGACACCATACGACTTAGGTCTAATAGAGTGGATTTAATTCGGATATGGTCTCGTAATCAAATGTTGCAATTTAATGCTTAACCTTGTTTTCTTAATCTAAGACTATATGTATAAGTAAGTATAAGTCTTCAAGGTTGAAACTATTGCTGTCTGCCTTGTCTATAACAATAAGTTTTATAAAAACAGCTTTCATGCGGAGATAAGTAATGAAGCGAGTAATGTTGTTCCTTGCAACTAACCTAGCGGTTGTATTGGTACTAAGTGTTGTTCTTAATGTTGTATACGCAGTTACAGGTATGCAACCCGGTAGCCTCTCAGGTTTATTGGTGATGGCTGCGGTATTTGGTTTTGGCGGCTCATTCATTTCATTAATGATGTCGAAGAAAATGGCGCTACGCTCGGTAGGCGGCATGGTCATTGAAAGCCCACGTAACGAAACAGAACATTGGTTGATGGAGACGGTAAGCCGTCAAGCTCAACAAGTTGGTATTGGTATGCCAACAGTGGCGATCTACGATTCGCCAGACATCAACGCATTCGCAACAGGTGCTAAGCGTGACGATTCATTGGTAGCGGTATCAACAGGCCTTCTGCACAACATGACACGTGACGAAGCTGAAGCGGTATTAGCGCATGAAGTTAGCCACATCGCGAACGGTGATATGGTGACCATGACGTTAATGCAAGGTGTAGTGAACACGTTCGTTATCTTCCTATCTCGTTTTATCGCCAACATTGTTGCGTCGAATGACAACGAAGAAGAGGGTGGCAGCAACATGATGGTGTACTTCGGTGTGTCTATGGTGTTGGAATTGGTATTTGGTTTCTTAGCAAGCTTCATTACGATGTGGTACAGCCGTCATCGTGAATTCCATGCCGATGCAGGTGCAGCGAACCTAGTAGGTAAAGAGAAGATGATTGCAGCGCTAGAGCGCCTAAAGGTGAGCCATGAGCCACAACTAGAAGGTTCTATGATGGCATTTGGTATCAACGGTAAGAAGTCTCTAACAGAGCTTCTAATGAGCCACCCGCCGCTAGACAAGCGTATTGCTTCTCTACGTAACATGTAATCGCTACGTATTCTTCAGTCGCTAATCGACAAGATACATTTGAAAGGCTTCCTTCGGGAGGTCTTTTTTGATCTTGGCATCTAAGACAGTAAGTATTCGAGGAATAGGTGTCTGGCGATAGAGGGTTACTGGTGATGAAGCATTACGATATTGATTGGTTGATATCGCACGGATTGAGATGAGTAGGGTAATGATACTGGGTTGCTTTGTATTATTTTGCTGACGTCTCTTGTGCTCAATACACTTTGTTCCGCTCAACAAAAAGGCTTCCACATGGGAAGCCTTAGTCTATTCTGTGATTCGAAATTCGAACCTTACAGCTTGTCAGTCAGCTCGATTGCTTGACCGATGTAGTTCGCTGGTGTCATCTCTTTCAGGCGAACTTTCTCGTCTGCAGGGATTTCAAGACCGTCGATGAATACACGCATGCCCTCGCCATCTACACGCTTACCACGAGTTAGCTCTTTTAGCTTCTCGTATGGCTTCTCGATACCGTAACGACGCATTACTGTTTGTACTGGTTCAGCCAGTACTTCCCAGTTCTTGTCCAGTTCAGCAAGTAGCGCTTCACGGTTAACTTCTAGCTTGCTAATACCTTTCAGAGTTGAAGTGTATGCAATGATTGCGTAGCCAACACCAACACCTAGGTTACGAAGAACCGTAGAGTCAGTTAGGTCACGTTGCCAGCGAGAAACTGGAAGTTTTTGTGCAAGGTGGCTAAATACTGCGTTAGCTAGACCAAGGTTGCCTTCAGAGTTTTCGAAGTCAATTGGGTTAACTTTATGCGGCATTGTAGAAGAACCGATTTCGCCAGCAATAGTCTTCTGCTTGAAGTGACCAAGAGCGATGTAGCCCCAAACGTCACGGTCGAAGTCTAGAAGGATCGTGTTGAAACGAGCAACAGCGTCGAATAGCTCAGCGATGTAATCGTGAGGTTCGATTTGAGTTGTGTACGGGTTCCAAGTTACGCCAAGAGATTCAGTGATGAACTCTTCAGAGAACTGGTGCCATTCAACTTCTGGGTATGCAGAAAGGTGTGCGTTGTAGTTACCTACCGCGCCGTTGATTTTCGCTAGGATCTCAACGCTTTCGATTTGCTTGTATTGACGTTCCATACGGTACGCAACGTTAGCCATCTCTTTACCCATAGTAGAAGGAGAAGCTGGCTGACCGTGTGTACGAGAAAGAAGAGGAATGTCACGGTACTCGTTCGCAAGTGCTTTGATAGCATCAATTACGTTACGAATTTCTGGAAGAATCACTGTGTCACGAGCTTCTTTAAGCATAAGCGCGTGAGAGGTGTTGTTGATGTCTTCAGAAGTACATGCAAAGTGAATGAATTCGTTAACTGCGTGAAGCTCAGGAACGCCCGCAACTTTCTCTTTCAAGAAGTACTCAACCGCTTTTACGTCGTGGTTTGTCGTGCGCTCGATCTCTTTGATACGCAGAGCGTCTTCTTCGCTGAAGTTAGCGGCTAGTTCATCAAGAAACTGGTTAGCTTCTGCACTGAACGCTGGTACTTCCTTGATTGCATCAGTAGCTGCAAGCTTTTGTAACCAACGAATTTCAACGATAGAGCGGTACTTTAGTAGTCCAAACTCACTAAAGATGCTGCGTAATGCAATAGTCTTACTTCCGTAACGGCCGTCTACTGGTGAAACAGCAGTCAATGCTGACAGTTCCATGGTGTTCTCCTGAATTGAGTTTTCTAAATTTTGAGAGGTTTATACCAGTAACAATCTCAATTGTCACGCACATTGCGCAATCGTTTGCGTGAGAGTTGTGTTGATACAAAAAACAAGCTCGCGACAAGGCGCGAGCTAATAAATCACATTCGAGCTAGTAGGATTTGAGCCTGCTCGATCATCTTCTTGCGACCGAAGATAAGGTGGCGGCGTTTACCACCAACCTGGCGCCATAACACAGCGCTTCGAATCCCTGATAGAAGCAGTGCGCGAACCTTATGTTGGCTCGAGGTTTGTTGAAGTACAGCTGGTGTGCCAGAAACCTGAATACGAGGGCCTATTGGGCTCACAACATCAAGGTAGATGCTCGCAAGGTTGCTGATCATTTGCTCGTCGAACAGATCAAAGTGTTCAGTTTGGCGCTCTGCAGTTTGAATGCGATCACCAAGCTGAGACATAGAGTCGTTGCGAGAAGATAGCTTACGCTCAAGAGCCATCAAGCTGATAATGTAGCGAGTAATGTCGCTACCAGCTGGAGTACTATCGATACCTTTTACTAAGCACTCAAGGCCAAGCTTTAGGTTCGCTTCACGTCCAAATACGCCAACTGTATTCGCTGGGTTGGTATTTAAAATAGCACTGAGTGAAGCTTCGAAGGCATCTTTATCACAATGGCCGTCTTTCGCTACTTGTTGAACCAAAGCCACAGCTTGGCAAATTCCGGCGAAAGCAATAGTACGGTCATAAAGTGTATTAGCCACGTAGTAACTCCTAGTTGTCTTCTATCGTTTGTCGTTCGATTAGTTAGATGCGTTTTTCGATGATACCGCCACCAAGACATACTTCGTCTAGGTAGAACACTGCCGATTGACCTGGGGTCACAGCAATCTGTGGTTCATCAAAAATAACCTTAATGTTCTCATCATCAATTGGGATGATTGTACAAGGAATATCAGTCTGACGGTAACGTGTTTTTACCGTGCATGTCATAACTTCAGTAATTGGTGTGCGATTTACCCAATGAAGCTGAGAAGCGATCAAACCTTCTGATTTCAAAAGAGGGTGGTCTTTACCTTGTACTGCGATCAAAACATTACGCTTGAGATCTTTTTCACCAACAAACCATGGCTCTTCATTACCGCCGCCACCTTTAGTGCCACCGATATGAAGGCCTTTGCGCTGACCTAGCGTGTGGTACATCAAACCTTGGTGTTGACCAATCACTTGGCCTTCCGGTGTTTCGATGTTACCCGGTTGTGCTGGTAGGTATTTGCCTAGGAACTCAGTGAACTTGCGCTCACCGATAAAGCAGATGCCTGTTGAATCTTTCTTCTTAGCTGTGATCAAGTCTTGCTCTTCAGCAATACGTCGCACTTCTGGCTTCTCTAATTCACCGACAGGGAATAGGCTGCGTGCCACTTGATCTGAGCTTAGCGTGTATAGGAAATAACTTTGGTCTTTGTTGCTGTCTAGACCGCGTAGCATTTCTGGTTTTACGCCAGCATCAAGCTCTTCTTGAGTTGGGAAAGTACGACGAACGTAGTGACCCATCGCAATGTAGTCTGCGTCTAGCACTTCATCCGCAAACTCTAAGAATGCTTTAAATTTGATTTCTTTGTTACAAAGAATATCTGGGTTAGGTGTACGACCTGCTTTGTACTCTTCAAGGAAGTATTCGAATACGTTGTCCCAGTATTCGGCAGCAAAGTTGATAGTGTGAAGGTGGATACCTAGTTTGTCACATACCGCTTGAGCATCAGCAAGATCTTCAGCTGCCGTGCAGTATTCTTCGTTATCGTCTTCTTCCCAGTTTTTCATGAAAAGGCCTTCTACCTGATAGCCTTGTTGCTGAAGAAGATACGCCGATACTGACGAATCTACACCGCCGGACATACCGACAATTACTTTCTTTTCGCTGTTTCCAGAGCTGATATCTGACATGTCTAAACACCGTTACTATTACTTGGTCGCAGATTCTAACAGAAAGAGAAACGCCGTGACAGATCCGAGACCGGAATCACAGTTTCATTTGCACAAATAGTGCGCTGACTTTGTTAGAGAATCGCATGAGAGCGAGGTGAGTCGCTAGGATGTCAGAAGTATATGTGGCATAGTCGCTCGAAATCCAAGACCTGAGATAAAAAAATGTCTGAACAAAATGAATTTATGCAAGAAGAAGAGCTGATTGAGATCATCGAGAACCAGCTTGAAGATGGCGAACCAGTGAAAGTGAAAGAGACGTTGATGCGTTTAATGATGACAGGCACTCCACGTGAAGAAGCAATTGCGGCTATGGCATGTGCACTGGCAATTGAAGTATTTGACGTTATGAAAAACGGCGCGGAGTTTAATCAAAAACGTTACGCGGAGCATTTGGGCATGCTGCCTGATTTAAGCTTTATGGAAGGCGAATAAAAAAAACCTTCAGCAAACGTTTGCTATAGTTTGAAAGATTGCCGCGTTAAATATAGCGCGGTAGAATCCGCCACCTATTTCCCCTTGACTTAGACTAGCCTTATGAAATTCCCTGGACAACGTAAATCAAAGCACTACTTTCCGGTTCACGCTCGTGATCCTCTAGTGAGCCAAGCTCAAAGCAGTAAAAGAATGTCACGCACTCATATTATCGGTATTGACCAAACATTGGTGGATATTGAAGCAAAGGTGAGTTCTGAACTTATTGAGAAGTATGGTTTGAGCAAGGGACATTCACTGGTTATTGGCGACGCAGCCGCTGAATCTTTGTATCAAGAATTAAAAGAGCAGTGCCTGATTACCAATGAATACGCTGGTGGCACAATTGGTAACACATTACACAACTATTCAGTGCTAGCGGATGACCGTTCTACACTGTTAGGTGTAATGAGCCAAGATATTAAGATTGGTAGTTACGGTTATCGCTATTTATGTAATACATCAAGCAGAATGGATCTGAACCATTTACAAGGGGTAGATGGCGCAATTGGTCGCTGCTTTGCATTAATTACAGAAGACGGTGAACGTACTTTCGCAATTAGCGAAGGACAAATGAACCAATTAAAACCAGAAAGCATTCCTGAAAAAATCTTCAAAAGTGCTTCTGCTTTAGTTTTAACGGCTTATTTAGTTCGCTGTAAGCCAGGCGACCCGATGCCTGAAGCAACAATGAAAGCGATCGAATACGCGAAGAAATACGATGTGCCAGTCGTTCTTACACTAGGTACTAAGTTCGTTATTCAAGATGATCCAGAATTCTGGAAAGATTTCCTTGAGCAACACGTAACGGTTGTTGCAATGAATGAAGACGAAGCTGAAGCGTTAACGGGTGAAAGCGATCCACTGGCTGCATCAGATAAAGCGCTAGACTGGGTAGACCTTGTTCTATGTACTGCGGGACCTGTTGGCCTATTTATGGCTGGTTATACAGAAGATGCAGCTAAGCGTGAAACGTCACTGCCTTTACTTCCAGGTTCAATTGCGGAATTCAACCGTTTTGAATTTAGCCGTCCTGCGCATAAAGATTTATGTGAAAACCCAACTAAAGTGTATTCGCACATTGCGCCATACATGGGTGGACCAGAAAAGATCAAAAATACCAATGGTGCAGGTGATGCTGCGTTATCAGCTTTATTACATGATATGGCTGCTAATAAGTACCACAAAGAAAACGTGCCAAACTCAAGTAAACACCAACATTCATTCTTGACGTACTCTTCGTTCTCACAAGTTTGTAAATATTCTAACCGTGCTAGCTATGAAGTGTTGGTTCAACACTCTCCACGTTTATCTCGTGGCCTTCCTGAAAGAGAAGATAGCCTAGAAGAAGCGTACTGGGAAAGATAAATTACTTTCTTTAATCAGTAGTACTATCAGTATCAGTTGGTTTCTAATACTGATAGTACAAATATAAAAAAGGCTCCGAAAGGAGCCTTTTTTGTTTCTGAATATATTGAAGTCGTAAATAATACTTTGGTCGACTTAAATATTAATTCTATCGCTTAGCGTGTAATTGATTACTCACTAAGTAAACTAAATGTTTAGATAGCAAACTCTTCTAGAGATTTACCAGCATCTAGCTGTTCTTGGATAGCTGAAGGCGTACGGCCTTGACCTGTCCAAGTCTTCTCGTCGCCGTTTGCGTCTACGTATTTGTATTTCGCTGGGCGAGGAGCGCGTTTAGCTTTTGTTGTTTTAGATTTTGCTTCACCAGAAAGTGCAGCAATAAGATCGGCAACATCAATTCCGTCTTTTGCAATTTGTTCAGCAATAGCAGAAAGCTTAGCTTCTTGCTCTGCTTTAGCAGCACGCTCTTCAGCTTCAGACTCTTGACGCTCTTGTACAACAATAGTCAGCTTGTCTAGCGCTTCTTCAAGTTGCTCAAGAGTTAATTCACGTGAGAACGCACGAAGGCTGCGGATATTTAATAGAGTTTTTGTTAATTCAGACATGATATTTTCCATCAAGGTAAACTAAATAATCTTCCTAATAATAAACAGAGCCTAGGAATAAAACAAATAGTATTTCTTCTATTACATATTTAAATATAAAAGTGAGATGAATAGTTGAAAATTCAGAGCAGTATTTCTATTGAATTTATAATAATTATTAAGAATATCTTAAAAAATGATATGTGACAGGTGGAGTAGTCAACTTATGTAGACTATTCTTCTATTGATTAGTTCATTAACAAAAAGCTATTTTTCTCGGAATGATATGTTGCATTGTTGCTCTTGATGAGTACAATTGCGGCTACCTGATGCGAGGTGTTGGTTAATTTGTTGTTAAACTCTGGTTTACACGGTTAATAATGTTATCGCACGTAGAGGTGCAATTATAAAAAGTAACTTCCGTTGGGGTGATGCCAATGAACGGGAATGAAAGGTGTAATTGCCGAAGTAAATTGTATATCTAAGCAATTTGCTGGGGTTGTGCTCAATAGGTACAACACTGCCATAGTCTTAATTTTAAACTATGGAGCGCTACTGTAGGGTTGGGTGAAGTGTTCACTTCCCTTTCGCTTAGTTCAACATGAGCTTGGTCAGCCGTATCAAGTTTGTCTGCAGTAGATCTCTAGCCAAATAAAAAACTGGTTTTTGAAGATCATGAATTTAATAGATTTTGCAACATCACCTTTATCTTTGCTTCCGCCCCTTGTGGCTTTGAGCCTTGCTATTGTTACCCGCCGTGTATTGGTTTCTTTGGGTGTTGGTATCATCATGGGTGCGATTCTACTTGCTGATTACTCAGTAGGTAACGCAGCTAGCTACGTGTTTACTAAAGCATCTGGTGTTTTCATCGAAGATGGTGGCATCAACACTTGGAACATGAGCATCATTGCATTCCTAATTATTCTTGGAATGACAACGGCATTATTAACACTGTCTGGCGGTACTCGCGCATTCGCGGAGTGGGCACAGTCTCGCGTTAAGAGCAAACGTGGTTCAAAACTACTTGCTGCTTTCTTAGGTGTATTCATCTTTGTTGATGACTACTTTAACAGCCTAGCGGTTGGTGCTATCTCTCGTCCTGTAACAGACCGCTTCTATGTATCTCGCGCTAAGCTTGCTTATATCCTAGATTCAACTGCTGCTCCTATGTGTGTGATCATGCCTGCTTCTAGCTGGGGTGCTTACATCATCACGATCATTGGTGGCATCTTAGTGACACACGGTGTGACAGAGTATTCTGCACTGGGTGCTTACGTTCGTCTTATTCCAATGAACTTCTACGCTGTATTCGCACTACTAATGGTGTTCGCAGTAGCATGGTTCGGTCTAGACGTTGGTAAGATGCGTGAGCATGAGATCGAAGCATCTCAAGGCCGTGGCTTTGAAGGTGACAACGATCAAAAGCAAGCTCACGATCTAAACGAAGAGTTAGATATCGAAGAGAGCGAAAACGGTTCAGTTTCTGATCTTGTTATGCCAATCGTATCGCTAATTGTAGCGACAGTGGCTGCAATGCTTTACACAGGCGGCCAAGCGCTGGCTGCTGATGGCCAAGCATTCAACCTTCTAGGCGCATTCGAAAACACGGATGTAGGTAAGTCTCTTGTTTACGGTGGTGTTATTGGCTTACTAGTAGCACTAGCGACAGTATTCAAGCAAAAGCTATCTATGACTGATATCGCAAGAACAATGTGGATCGGTGCTAGCTCTATGTTTGGCGCGATTCTGATTCTTGTGTTTGCATGGACTATCGGTTCTGTTATCGGCGACATGAAAACGGGTTCTTACCTATCGTCTCTAGTAACAGGCAGCATTGATTACCACTGGTTACCGGTTATGTTGTTCCTTCTAGCGGGCGTTATGGCGTTCTCTACAGGTACATCTTGGGGTACGTTCGGTATCATGCTACCAATCGCGGGTGATATGGCTGCAGCATCGGATATCGCACTGATTCTTCCAATGCTAAGTGCGGTTCTAGCGGGTGCAGTATTTGGTGACCACTGTTCTCCAATCTCAGATACGACGATTCTGTCTTCTACTGGTGCTCGTTGTAACCACATCGACCACGTCTCGACTCAGCTTCCATACGCGTTGTCTGTAGCGTTCGTATCGTGCATTGGTTTCATCACTCTGGGTATGACATCTTCAATTGGCATCGCATTTGGCGCAGCGTCTCTAACGTTTGTTGCTGTATGTTTTGCATTGGCTTACTTCTCTCGCTGCAAAATGGCGACGTGCAAAAGCTAAAATTGAAAGTTAATCAGTAAACTATCAGGGAGGCGTTTGCCTCCCTTTTTTGTGCCTGTTAATTTAATTTTAAGTTTCGTGAAAAAAGTTCGAATAAATGGTTGAAAAAGGATGTCAGCTTAGTTAGTGTGGAGACAAGACAGCAAACAACCTAAGAGCTGATAAGTATGCGTAAATTAGTAATGAACATTCATCACCATCATCACCCTATCTAGTCTTTCGGGGAGATTTACGTATACCCGGGAGCAAGATTACTCCCGGAGGTTAAGTCAAAAGAATTTAGATTTAAACCCTCGGGATGATAAAGTCCCCGAGGGTTTTTTAGTTTTAGCGCTTTTAAATAATCAATAAATTCAAATATTTGCACAGGGATACAGCAATGCAGACACAACGCCTAAGAATCGCAATTCAAAAGAAAGGTCGCTTAAGTAAAGAGTGCCAAGACCTACTTAAAAAATGTGGTGTTAAATTTAATATCATGGGTGAGCGCCTAGTGGTTCACTCACTAAATATGCCAATCGACTTGTTACTCGTTCGTGATGACGACATCCCAGGTCTTATCATGGATGGTGTAGTTGACCTTGGTTTCATCGGTGAAAATGAACTAGAAGAAGTTCGTCTAGATCGTGTTGCTCTTAAAGAGCCTTCAGAGTTCCGCACACTACGTCGTTTAGACTTCGGTGGTTGCCGCCTTTCAATCGCTATTAATAAAGACGAAGAATACAACGGCCCACAAGACTTAGCGGGCAAACGTATTGCGACAACCTACCCACAACTACTTAAAGCCTACATGGACGAGCAGGGTGTTGAGTTCAGCACTTGTATGCTAACAGGTTCGGTTGAAGTCGCGCCTCGCGCTGGCCTTGCAGACGCTATCGCTGATTTAGTTTCTACAGGTGCAACGCTTGAAGCGAACGGCCTAAAAGAAGCAGAAGCTATCTTCCAATCGAAAGCAACACTGATTCAACGTGTTGGCGACTTCGACGCAGACAAGACCGCACTGATTGAAAAACTACTGACTCGTATGCAGGGTGTTCAACAAGCGAAAGAGTCGAAGTACATCATGCTTCACGCGCCAACCTCTCAACTAGAGCAAATCAAAGCATTACTGCCTGGTGCTGAAGATCCAACGGTTCTTCCTCTATCTACAGACAAAGACAAAGTTGCCGTGCACCTAGTAAGTACAGAGAACTTGTTCTGGGAAACAATGGAACAGCTGAAAGAGTTGGGTGCAAGCTCGATTCTAGTATTACCAATCGAAAAAATGATGGGGTAGTGACGATGAGAACCGTTGTTTGGCAATCTTTAAGTGAATCACAGCAAGACTCGGTATTAGAGCGTCCAGCTATTACTGAAGGTGCAAACATCACAGCGACTGTTTCTGATGTTATTGCAAAAGTACGAAATGAAGGCGATGCCGCGCTTAAAAAGCTGACTGCAAAGTTTGATGGTGTAACTCCAGAATCTATCCGAGTCAGTTCGGGTGAGATTGAAGAGGCGTGTGCTCGTCTAACACCAGAGATGAAGCAAGCGTTAGAGCAAGCTTATAGCAACATTGCTAAGTTTCACGAAGCTCAAAAGCCGCAGCCAATTAAGGTTGAGACACAGCCTGGTGTTGTGTGTGAGCAAGTGACGCGCGCGATTAATACTGTTGGCCTTTATATTCCCGGTGGCAGTGCGCCACTACCGTCAACGGTTCTTATGTTAGGTGTTCCTGCTCAAATCGCAGGTTGTCGTAAGGTTGTGCTTTGTTCACCTCCGCCAATCGCTGATGAAATCTTGTATGTCGCTAAGCTTTGTAAGATCGACGAAGTTTACAACGTTGGTGGTGGTCAAGCGGTTGCAGCAATGGCTTACGGTACCGAGAGTGTGGCTAAAGTCGATAAGATCTTCGGCCCAGGTAATGCCTACGTTACGGAAGCAAAGCGCCAAGTGAGTAATGACTTCCGCGGAGCAGCTATTGATATGCCAGCTGGCCCATCTGAAGTGTTAGTGATTGCTGATGAAACGGCTGATGCAGACTTCATTGCAGCGGATTTGTTGAGCCAAGCGGAACACGGGCCTGACTCTCAAGTAGTATTGGTAACTCCATCTCCAGTGGTTGCAGACCAAGTAACAGAAGCGGTTCAAAAGCAACTGAAAGAACTGTCTCGTGCGAACATCGCTCAGCAAGCATTGGCTTCAAGCTTAATCATCATTGCTGAATCGATCACTCAAGCGATTGCGATTTCGAATTTCTACGGTCCTGAACACTTGATCGTTCAAACCAAGAATCCACGAGAATTGCTGCCATTGCTAGATAATGCAGGCTCTATTTTCCTTGGTGACTGGTCTCCAGAATCTGCAGGTGATTATGCCTCTGGTACAAACCACGTATTGCCGACCTACGGTTACACAAAGACGTATTCTAGCCTTGGTTTAGCCGATTTCTCTAAACGTATGACGGTGCAAGAACTGACAGCCGATGGCTTAAAAGGTCTAGCTCCGACTGTAGTAACAATGGCGGAAGCCGAAGGCTTGGATGCACACAAACGCGCTGTGACCATCCGAGTTGAAAAGTTAAACCAAGCAAAATAAGGGCAGGGCATGGAAAAGTTAGCGAGAAAACAAGTTCAGGCTCTTACACCTTACTTGTCTGCAAGACGCATTGGCGGCACGGGTGACGTTTGGTTAAACGCCAACGAATCCCCATTCGATAACGAGTACAACGTAAGCTTGTCTCGTCTTAATCGCTACAGCGAATGTCAGCCTAAAGAGTTGATTGATGCTTATGCTCAATATGCAGGTGTGAAATCAGATCAAACTCTGACAACACGTGGTGCCGATGAAGGTATTGAACTGCTGATTCGTGCTTTTTGTGAGCCGAACGAAGACGCTATTCTTTACTGCCCACCAACCTATGGTATGTACGCGATTAGCGCTGAGACGATTGGTGTTGAGCGCAAAGTTGTACCTCTAACTGCTGAATGGCAACTCGATCTTCCAGCGATTGAAGCTCAGTTAGACAACGTGAAAGTGGTGTTTGTTTGTAGCCCAAATAACCCGACTGGTAATTTGGTTGAACGCAAAGACATCATCAAGTTACTTGAGATGACTCAAGATAAAGCAATTGTGGTGATGGATGAAGCGTACATCGACTTCTGCCCAGAAGCGTCAACCGTTGATTTACTTGAGCAATATCCAAACCTAGCGATTCTGCGCACCTTGTCGAAGGCCTTTGCTTTGGCGGGCTTACGTTGTGGCTTTACGCTAGCGAATAAAGAGCTTATCGATGTACTGTTGAAAGTGATCGCTCCTTATCCTGTGCCAATCCCTGTTGCTGACATTGCCGTTCAAGCTCTCTCAGAGCAAGGGCTAGCGCGAGCTAAGTTCCAAGTTCTAGATTTAAGTGCTAACCGAGCGTATTTGCAGGCGGGTCTATTAGGTATGCCTCAAGTGACGGTTTTTGATGGCTGGGGTAACTACTTACTGGTGAAATTCCCGAACGGCGATGAGTTATTTAAAGCGGCTTGGGATACGGGCATTATTTTGCGTAATTCACCTATTGAAGACTGTGTTCGTATTAGTATTGGTAACCGCGAAGAGTGCGAAAAGACACTTGGATTCATTCGTAACTTTTATCAGTAACGAAAGGCTTACCAGTAATAACATTTGCCAGTTTGAGTTGATTAATCGCAGATTGGCAAGTGAAACCAATATTTTGGGTTAGCGTTTGATTTTAGCTAGGCCACCAGATTTAAAATTAAAAGGAAGTTCAAGTGAGTAAACAACAGAAAATACTTTTTATAGACCGTGACGGCACCTTAATTGTAGAGCCGCCAGTTGACTTTCAAGTAGATCGTTTAGACAAGCTAAAATTCGAACCGCGAGTAATTCCTAGCCTACTTGCACTGCAAGACGCTGGTTACCGTCTAGTGATGGTGACTAACCAAGATGGTCTAGGTACCGATAGCTACCCACAAGAAGATTTCGATGCACCACACAATATGATGATGGAGTTCTTCGAATCTCAAGGCGTTAAGTTTGACGACGTGCTTATTTGCCCTCACTTTGACGAAGACAACTGCTCTTGCCGTAAGCCTAAACTGGGTATGGTTAAAGAGTACCTACAAGGCGGTAAAGTCGATTTCCAACACTCTGTTGTGATTGGCGACCGAATGACGGATCTTCAACTGGCAGAGAACATGGCAATCCGCGGTATTCAATATAGCCCGGATGCGGAAACTGAAGGCACGCTTAACTGGCCACAAATCGTTAAAGATCTGACGGTTAATGCGCGTATTGCTGAAGTAGTTCGTACCACTAAAGAAACCGATATCAAGGTTGCAGTAAACCTTGATGAAACCGGTGGCAACAAGATCGATACCGGCATGGGTTTCTTCGACCACATGCTTGATCAAATCGCGACACACGGTGGTTTCCAAATGAACCTGACTGTGAAAGGCGATCTGCACATCGATGATCACCACACAGTAGAAGATACCGCTCTTGCTTTAGGCCAAGCATTGAAAGATGCACTAGGCGACAAACGTGGTATTGGCCGTTTTGGTTTCAGCCTACCAATGGATGAGTGTTTGGCTCAGTGTGCGTTAGACCTTTCTGGTCGTCCATACCTGAAGTTCGATGCTAAGTTCAGCCGTGAGCAAGTGGGTGATCTTTCAACCGAGATGGTGGTTCACTTCTTCCGTTCTCTAACTGATACATTGGCTTGTACGCTACACCTTTCTTCTGATGGCAATAATGATCACCACATCATTGAGAGCCTGTTCAAAGCGTTTGGCCGTACTCTTCGCCAAGCAATCAAAGTTGAAGGTAACGAGTTACCAAGCAGCAAAGGCGTTCTGTAAGGGTTCGGTATGAAAGAGCAAAAAGTCGTTATTATTGATACTGGTTGTGCCAACGTTTCATCGGTGAAGTTTGCGATTGAACGTTTGGGCTACGCAGTTGAAATTTCAAAAGAACCAGAAGTGGTTCTTGCTGCCGACAAGCTATTCCTACCCGGTGTAGGTACAGCAAGTGAGGCAATGAAGAACCTGCAAGAGCGTGACCTTGTTACCCTTGTCAAGCAAGTTGAGAAGCCTCTGCTGGGTATCTGTTTAGGTATGCAGCTGTTAGGCAAACTGTCTCAAGAGAAAGGTCAAAAGGCTGATGAGTTAGTTGAATGCCTAGGTTTGTGTGATGGCGAAGTTCGTTTACTTGAAACGGGCGACTTACCATTACCACACATGGGTTGGAACACAGTAACAGCAACGCCTAATCACCCGCTATTTAAAGACATTGAAGAAGGCGAATACTTCTACTTTGTTCATAGCTTCGCAATGCCAGTGGGCGACTACACAATCGCACAATGTGATTACGGTAATCCGTTCACTGCGGCGGTTCAAAGTGGCAATTATTATGGTGTTCAGTTCCACCCAGAGCGATCTTCGAAAGCTGGCTCTAAGCTGATTCAGAACTTCTTGGAATTGTAATAAGGATTAGGCAGCGGCTAACGTTGCCATATAAGGAATGTAAATGATTATTCCCGCGTTAGATTTAATTGAAGGCCAAGTAGTTCGCTTATTCCAAGGAGACTACGGGCAAGTAACAGAATACAAAGTAGACCCAGCAGAGCAGTTTAATCTGTACCACCAAGCTGGCGCTGGCTGGCTGCACCTTGTTGACTTAACGGGCGCAAAAGACACAACGGCTCGTCAGTTAGACTTGATTGCTAAGCTCCTTGCTAGCACGCCTGCGAACATCCAGATTGGTGGTGGCGTGCGTAACGAACAAGATGTCGTTGATCTGCTAGAAGCTGGCGCACAGCGCGTTGTGGTTGGTTCTACAGCCGTTAAGCAACCTGAGTTGGTGAAAGGTTGGATGGAGAAGTATGGCGCGGAAAAAATCGTGCTGGCTCTAGACATCAACATTGATGAAAGCGGCAAACGTAAAGTGGCGATTTCAGGTTGGCAAGAAGATTCAGGTGTGACCATTGAAGCGCTGATTGAAGACTACCTCACGGTTGGCCTTAAACACGTGCTGTGTACCGATATTTCACGCGATGGCACGCTAGAAGGATCAAACGTAGAGCTCTATGTTGATCTTTGTAAGCAGTACCCACAAGTGCAATTCCAATCATCGGGCGGCATTGGCAGCCTAGCTGATATCGAAGCGCTAAAAGGCAGCGGTGTTGCGGGTGTGATTGTGGGTCGTGCACTACTTGATGGCAAGTTTACCGCAGAGGAGGCATTTGCATGTTGGCAAAGCGCATAATCCCTTGTTTGGATGTCCGTGACGGACAAGTGGTTAAGGGCGTTCAGTTCCGTAACCACGAAATTATTGGTGACATCGTTCCGCTAGCACAACGCTATGCAGAAGAGGGCGCCGATGAATTGGTATTTTATGACATCACCGCATCAAGTGATGGCCGTGTGGTCGATAAAAGCTGGGTGAAACGCGTAGCTGAAGTGATCGATATCCCTTTCTGTGTCGCTGGTGGTATTAAATCAGCAGAAGATGCAGCGCGCATCCTTGAGTTTGGTGCGGATAAAGTGTCAATCAACTCACCTGCATTGGCTAATCCACAGCTGATTACTGACCTTGCTGATAAGTTTGGCGTTCAGTGTATCGTTGTCGGTATCGATTCATACTTCGACAAAGAAACCGGTAAATATCAGGTTTACCAATTTACAGGCGATGAAGCGCGTACTAAAGCAACCAAATGGGAAACCAAAGATTGGGTGCAGGAAGTACAGAAGCGTGGCGCAGGTGAGATTGTGTTAAACATGATGAACCAAGATGGCGTTCGTAACGGCTATGATATCGATCAGTTAAACATGGTGCGTGAAGTGTGTAATGTGCCATTGATTGCCTCTGGTGGCGCTGGTGCAATGGAGCACTTTGCTGAAGCTTATAAAAAGACCAACGTGGATGGAGCACTTGCGGCTTCGGTATTCCACAAACAAGTCATCAATATTGGTGAACTTAAACAGTATTTAAAACAACAAGATGTAGAGGTGCGACTATGAGTTTTGAACCCGTAAGCTTATCAAAAACAGAAGTAGGCGCATTGTCAGAGCGTATTAACTGGGAAAAAGTAGATGGCTTAGTGCCAGCGATTGTTCAAGATTACCAGTCAAGCCAAGTGCTAATGATGGGATACATGAACCCAGCCGCACTTGAGAAAACGGGTGAAACTGGCAATGTGACGTTTTTCTCTCGCACAAAAGAGCGTCTTTGGACGAAAGGTGAAACGTCGGGCAATGTATTGCAACTGCAAAACATCGCCTTGGACTGTGACAGCGACACCTTACTGGTTAAAGTTAATCCCATTGGTCCAACGTGCCACACAGGTACAACAACGTGTTGGGATGGAGACAAGCAAGAAGAGTCTCAGATGGTGTGGCTTCATCAGCTTGAGCAGCTATTGGCTGCCCGCAAGGACGCCGATCCTGAATCTTCTTATACTGCCAGTCTATATGCCCGTGGCACCAAGCGTATTTCGCAAAAAGTGGGCGAAGAAGGCGTTGAAGTCGCGCTTGCGGCGACGTCGGGCGATAAGGCGGAGTTAGTGTGTGAATCAGCAGATTTGATTTACCACCTAATGGTTCTTCTTCAAGACCAAGGCTTATCGATGGATGATGTGGTAAACAAGCTGAAAGAGCGTCATAAGTAAGCTCTCTTTAGATTAATAGAACCGCGTAAAAGACAGACAAAAGCCCCGCAAACAAACATGTTTACGGGGCTTTTTAGTTTTTTAATTTTCAAGATTTCAAGATTTCAAGATTTCAAGATTTCAAGGTTTCAAGATTTCTAAGCCCTACGTCACTTTTCTAACCTCTGACTTTGCGTCATTCCGAGGAGCCTAAGCGACATCAGGAATCTCTTCTCTTAATCTGACTTCTTAGTCGAACGAGTTACCCGCAGCACTTCTTGTATTTCTTACCACTGCCACAAATACACGGATCATTACGGCCGATTTTAAAGCTCTCAACGGTTTGATTTAAGCGTGGGTCAATTTCTGGTTGTGTAGTTTGTTCCTGCTCTGGGAAGGTACCATCAATGTAGTACCAAAGACCGTCTTCACGTATAAAGCGAGAGCGTTCTTGCATGCAGTATTGTGCGCCTTCTTCATTGAAGTAAGCTTTAAACTCAACAAAGCCTTCGTCTTGGTGCGAGCCTACCGCAGTATCGATGACTTCTAGTCCTGCCCAATCACTGTTGATAGATTCGGCAATACCTTCTCTTTGCGCTTCTGCGTTGCAGCTAGGGTGGTAAGTCGCAACAACATAGTCAACTAAACCCAACACGTGCGCTGAATAACGAGAGCGCATCAACTGTTCAGGCGTTTCAACAGCACTGTGGTGAAGGTGCGCTGATTCACAGCACTGTTGGTAAGTATTTTTGCTACCGCATGGGCATAAAGACATAGTCAGATCCTGTAAAAATGGCCTCTATTAAGAGGCCATAAGTGAATGCGTGGGAGTTTACCAAGAAACGATCGCTCACCAAAGTTTAGTTTCTGTTGAAGTTATTGAAATTATCAAAGTGTTAGCGCGAAGTTTACTATTTCAAGGCTGGAGACAATAGCTCTTGAGCCCAAGTCGTCGCTTCGTCATAAGCTTGACCAAGTTGAGCTTCACTCAGTTTGAGAAGCTGGCGAATACGAGTCGCTTCTTCCCAACGAGCTTGCTCATACGCAACCACCATCGCCAATACAGCACCTAACACGCCTTTACGTTGAATCAAGGCTTGTTTGATCTCGATGTCGATCGGCACTGAATCGAGTACTTGTTTCAATGGTTGGTCAAAGAGTGAGTCCAACAGAGAGAACATACCGGTCAAAAAGGCTTGTCCAGGCTCAACCTTAACATTCATCTTCTCAACCAAGAGTTCACATTGACGCGCGCGTAATACCGCTAAACCGTAGAGTGAGTCCGGCTTGTCTTCTTTCGCTGATGCGATCGCCACCAGTGAAACGAACTTACGCAGTTTCTGTTCACCAAGGTAAATAAGCGCTTGGCGGAATGAACGAATCGTTGTTGGTGAACCGCCAGCGGAGTTTACGTAGGTAAGTAGCTTATACGACATGGTCACATCGAGCGTAATCAAACGCTCTACTTCACCAAAGTCGATAGGGTCGTGCGCAATCTCTTTTAACAGCTGAACGGTCGTCAGGAATGCCGGGTTGAGAGCACGCGTTTGGATCATCTCTGGCTTGCTAAAGAAATAACCTTGAAAGTAGGTGAAGCCTGCTTTTTTCGCTTCTTGGTATTCTTCGTACGTTTCTACTTTCTCAGCAAGGAACTTGATATCTAGCCCTTTGAGAGAGTTCATAAACATCGCTGCTTTGGCAATTGGCGTCAAACGGATATCGAACTTGATAATTGAAACGTAGGGTAAGAAGCGCTTCCAAGCTTTACTTGGCACAAAGTCGTCTAGCGCAATGGTATAACCCGCGTCAAAGATGGTTTTGATTGCTTCAAGTAATTCGTCTGTTGGTTCGCAGTCTTCAAGAACCTCAACAACGAGGCTTTCTTTGGGGAACAGAGTAGGGACTAAGTTGATTAGGCTTGCATATGGGAAGTTCACGAACCCAAGCTTATCACCCAACGTATTATAGTGGGTCGATAAGAAGTGATCGGAAAGCAAACGGCTAGTAGCGAGCTCCGGCTCTACTTCAGGGAAAGTGTTCTTAGGACCATCCCTGAATAGCAACTCGTAACCTATGGTTTTCTTGCCTGTGTCGAGTATTGGTTGACGCGCTACGTATGAATATTTCAACTTGGTACTGTGTTCGGTTTATTTCTGGTAGAGAGATAATAGCTAATTCACTAGAAATTACCATACACTTTCTAAGAAAGTCTGACCGACAATAATAATCAAAGTGAAAGTTTAAGCGTGATGTTAAAAGCTATTGCTAAACGCTCGATTCTGTAGTTCAAAACTTTGCGGCGTGAACACCAGCACTGAGCCTTGCGTATACCAATCGCCAAGTACGATACGGGTTTTAGTGCAATTGTTAGCATTAAATGTATGGATGTCTGGGCGGTGAGTATGGCCGTGGATCATCAGATCGACATTGTTTCGTTCCATCACATCTTCGACTTCTTGCTGTGTCACATCCATGATGTCGAGAGACTTGGTCTGCTTGTCATCTTTGATATCTGATTGAACCTTTGAAACAATTTTCTTCTTGATGAAAAATGGAATTCGGTTGAAGACCCATTGTAACCATGGCTGATGCACTTTTTCGCGAAAGGCGAGGTACTTTACATCTTCAGTACATAGGGTATCTCCATGCAATACTACCGCTTTTTGCCCGTAGATATCGATCGTAGAAACTTCGTCGAGAAGTTGTACGCCCGTTTGCTTAGCAAATTTTTTGCCGACTAAGAAGTCGCGGTTCCCTTGAGTAAAGTAACAAGGCACGCCTGTTTTCACTAAGTCGATAAACGCTTGGCGGATAGAAGTCGCGAATTCACTCTTATCATCGTCACCAATCCAGAATTCGAAAAGGTCACCTAATACGTAAAGTGCATCCGCTTCTACGGCTTCTTTCTTCATAAAGGTTAAGAAGCAGTCTGTGATGTCTTCTCGTGACGGAGAAAGGTGCAGATCTGATATAAAATATGTTTTCATAGGTCTAAAAAAAGGGAGCGATTCGCTCCCTATATCCTGATTTTATCGGCTCATCAATACTAACCGAAAGCGATGAATTAAGCTTCGATTGTAGTACCAGTGATGATCACTTCTTCTAGAGGTACATCTTGGTGCATACCCATAGAACCAGTGCTAACACCTTTAATCTTGTTTACGATGTCCATGCCTTCAACAACTTCTGCGAATACACAGTAGCCCCAACCGTCTAGGCTTTCGCTACGGAAGTTTAGGAAAGAGTTGTCGTTAACGTTGATGAAGAACTGAGAGCTCGCTGAATGCGGTTCCATAGTACGAGCCATTGCTAGCGTACCAACTTTGTTCGCTAGACCGTTGTTTGCTTCGTTCTTGATCGTTGCACGAGTTGCCTTTTCTTTAAGGCCAGAAGTCATGCCGCCGCCTTGAATCATGAAACCATCGATAACACGGTGGAATAGTGTGTTGTCGTAGAAACCGTCACGGCAATACTGTAGAAAGTTTGCGCTTGTTTCTGGTGCTTTTTCTTCGTTAAGTTGAACTTTGATATCACCAAAATTTGTGTGAAGGATGATCATGATTGTTACCTTACTGTCTTTTTAATATGAAGTTCGAATTCTAGCGCATGTTGGCAGACTTTCAAATCACCAAATCATTAACTTAACTCGGATGTTTGAGGTAATTCCTGCTTTTGGGGATTACCTATTAAGGTATGACTTGTTATACTGCGAGCTTATTTTGATTAATCCATAAAATAGATAGAGATCATGCTGAAGATATATAACACGCTCACAAGACAGAAAGAGGAATTCAAACCAATTACAGCTGGCAAAGTCGGCATGTATGTCTGTGGGGTAACCATATACGATCTCTGTCATATTGGTCATGGTCGTACGTTCGTTTCTTTCGACGTAGTAACTCGTTACCTTCGTTACCTTGGTTACGATTTGAATTTCGTTCGTAACATCACAGATATCGATGACAAAATCATCAAACGCGCTAACGAAAACGGTGAGTCTTGTGACTCTCTGACTGAGCGTTTAATCGGTGAGATGCACGCTGACTTTGATGCATTGAACATGAAGCGTCCAGATGTTGAGCCTCGTGCGACAGAATACATCACTGAAATCATCGAGCTTGTTGAAAAGCTGATTGAACGTGGTTTCGCATACGTTGCAAGCAACGGCGACGTGATGTTTGAAGTAAAGAAATTCGACGAATACGGTAAGCTTTCAAAGCAAGACCTTGATCAGCTTCAAGCGGGTGCTCGCGTTGATGTTGAATCTGCAAAACGCAGCCCACTAGACTTCGTTCTTTGGAAGATGTCTAAGCCAGGTGAACCTACATGGGAATCGCCATGGGGCCCGGGTCGTCCAGGTTGGCACATCGAATGTTCAGCAATGAACTCGTCTATTCTTGGTAACCACTTCGATATCCACGGTGGTGGTTCAGATCTGCAGTTCCCTCACCACGAAAACGAAATCGCACAGTCTTGCTGCGCGCACGGCACTCAGTATGTAAATACTTGGATGCACAGTGGTATGGTGATGGTAGACAAAGAGAAGATGTCTAAGTCACTAGGTAACTTCTTCACTATCCGTGACGTGCTAGCACATTACGATGCTGAAACGGTACGTTACTTCCTAATGTCTGGTCACTACCGTAGCCAGCTAAACTACAGCGAAGATAACCTAAACCAAGCTCGCGCATCACTAGAGCGTCTATACACGTCACTTCGTGGCCTAGACCTTACAGCCGCTCCTGCCGGTGGCGAAGAGTACGTGACTCGATTCTCTACAGCGATGAACGATGATTTCAACACACCTGAAGCTTATTCAGTACTGTTTGAAATGGCTCGTGAAATCAACCGTATCAAGCCTGAAAGCATTGAAAAAGCAAGCGGACTGGGTGCATTGATGCGTGAACTAGCAGACATCATCGGTATTCTTCATCAAGAGCCAGAAGCCTTCCTACAAGGTGATGCGGCAGGTAACGACGACGAAGTGGCTGAAATCGAAGCGTTGATCAAACTGCGTAACGACTCTCGTGCTTCAAAGGATTGGGCAAACGCCGATCTTGCACGTGATAAGCTAAATGAGTTGGGTATTGTTCTGGAAGATGGCCCAGAAGGCACGACTTGGCGTCGTAAGTAAATCTTATAAAAAGGGCTGATTTTCAGCCCTTTTTTCTAGCACGAATTCTCTATTTTCACCTTTTCTATCTTCAACTTTTAATTAACAGGAATATTTCTGTGGCTCAGATGTATTTTTATTACTCGGCAATGAATGCGGGTAAATCAACAACGCTTCTTCAATCTTCATTCAACTACCAAGAACGTGGCATGACGCCAGTGATCTTTACGGCAGCTTTGGACGATCGCTATGGTATCGGTAAAGTGAGCTCACGAATTGGTCTGCAATCTGAAGCTCAGCTGTTTAAAAATGACACCAACATGTTTGATGCGATCAAAAAGCTCAATGAGGAAGAAAAGCGTCATTGTGTTTTGATCGATGAGTGCCAATTTTTATCGAAGGAGCAGGTGTACCAATTAACAGAAGTGGTTGATAAGCTGCACATCCCTGTACTTTGTTACGGCCTACGTACCGATTTCCTGGGTGAACTGTTTGAAGGTAGCCGTTACTTACTGTCTTGGGCAGATAAACTTGTTGAGCTTAAAACAATTTGTCACTGTGGCCGTAAAGCGAACATGGTAATTCGTACCGACGAGCACGGTGTGGCGATTGCTGAGGGCGACCAAGTGGCTATTGGCGGTAACGACAAATACGTTTCTGTTTGCCGTCTGCACTACAAAGAAGCGTTAGGTAAATAAGCAGCTCTATTTGCTAACGCGAAAGAACGAAAAACGGTGACCAAGTGTCACCGTTTTTGTTTATTGGGCCTGTGTTTTGCTTTCTTCCAAGCCGAGCTTTTGTTTTATTTCCTGCCGAGCTTTTACTTTGTTCAAAGTCTAACTTTTGCTTATTCGAAACCGAGCTTCTTCAATGCTTGATAGGCGTGGTCAACGTCGTCGGGGATCGGCATCTCAATCTGAAAGCCTTTCTCTGGGTAGGATTTGATTCGCTCGTAATCAGCAATTAATGCGCCTAACACCATATCTAACGGCAACTCTTCGTTAAAGTAATCATCCCAAGTTTGCCATCGCGACGTCACGGTAATCTCGGAAGTTTCGTCAGGCCATTGTTTACTGAAGGTTGCGTAGGTACGTTTCTCCATGAAGGGCTTCTGAACTAAGGTTAGCCTCTTCGGCGATAACCCTTTTTCTGTCAGCAACTCATGAGTGAATCGTACATTTTCCCCAGTATTTGTTGCGTGTTTCTCTATGATAATGTCAGAGTCAGGCACGCCACAATCTCGTGCGATAGAAGCGAATGTTTCTGCTTCTGAGCGTTCAAAGCTTCTTTCGGTAAAGCGTCCCACACCGCCAGAAAAAACGATGTAAGGCGCGATCTGTTGGTGATAAAGCTCGGCTGCATATTCAGCTACGCGAGTATCGTTGCTACACAATACAAAGATACAGTCGGAAGGCGTAACCTTGTGACCCATCGACATAAAGTTCCAAAGGGTGTCGACTGAGCGATGCAGTTTTATGTTGGGATTTTTGTTAGCAATAGATTGTTCAGTCATGAAGTGCGTCCAGTGTGGATTCGAATTTAAATGAATAACCTAAGTCGAGAATCTTCTTCGAAGAGATTAACTTGTCTGGGGTATCAACAACAGCGGGCAGAGGCTCACTGCTGTTGGCGCTTTTCAGTGCCGCGGCATAAAACTCCGCCTTACTGACTGTATTTGGTGTGGTCACGTTAACTATTTCATTGTGCAGTTGACTGATAGCGAAATCGACAGCACCAATTGCATCATCAAGGTGCAGCATGTTGGCTGGAGCTTGAGTGCTGACTTGTTTTAACTTGCTTGCGAAGCGTGATGGGTGACGGCTTGGGCCGATTAAGCCACTAAAGCGAAGAATGGTGTAGTCGATACCGGAATCAATCACTGACTGTTCAGCTTGCAGCATGATTCGTGCGTTATCGGAAAATAAAGACGCGTGCTCGTTATCTGAGGTCGAAAGAGGGAGTGATGCATCCAGCTCGTTCAGCACACCCGGCTTAGTTGGGTATACCGTAGTTGAACTAACCATAATGAGCTTTTTAATGTTGGCCTTTTGGCATGCATTGGTGAGTTGCTGCCAGTAGTCGGCATACTCTTGTCCTGCTCCTTTTCTAAAGCCAGGAGGGAAGCTGCCAATCACAATTTCAGTGTTGTTTTCGAGTAACAATGAATAGAGTCGCCCGATAGTCTGTTGTGGATCGGATGAATCAAAGCTAAACACTTCACATGGAATTTGTTCGCTACCAATGGCATCTGCTCCCGCTTGGGTCGTTTTCGTGACCACTACTCGGTTACCATGTTTTTCTAAATGTTCAGATAAAGGTGCACCTACCCATCCTGCACCGACAATAAATATAGAAGCCATGTGTTCCTCACAACTGCAAATGACGAATTTACAATAAGCCTAACAAAGCTTTGCCCAAAAATGAAAAAACTCCACGGCCGAAGCAAGTGGAGTTTTTACTAGAACAATGGAGCTTTAGTTTAGTACGCGAAGAAGCTTGTCTGCGCGCTCTGCCATCTCGATACCTTCATCTGTTAGGTAACCGCCGTCTGGCTGAGTACAGAGGTTTTTTTCGAATAGGCGCTTAACAGCGTCTTGAGTTTCTTGAGCTGCCTCTTGATGGACTTTAATTCCAGTAGCTGCACTACTTACATCAAATTGAAGAAGGAGGTTTAAATCAGCAATATGTTCAGCGTTGTACTTCATAATTGACCTATATATTCATAACGTTCTCTACCTTCACCTTAGTGCGCATTCTCGGCTCAGGCAATAGCAAATAAAGAGAATTGATAAGTGATACCAAATTGATTGATTAATCATCGAGTGATGAGTTTATTTTGGTTATATTGGGTGATTTGCACCCACTTAAATCATCAGTGATGTTTATTGCTAAGTGGTTGTAATATATTGTGACTAGAAATAATTTGCATTGAGCGAATATTGTATAAAAAGGATATGCATAAGTGAGAGCGAACAAAGTAGCATTAACGATCAGTATGCTATTTGCTATCTCAGGTTGTCAAAGTACACCCTCAGAGCAGACAGACGCGAACCAAACCACAAACAACAATAATGAATCGACAATAGAGGTCCGTTCATTTCAGTCTGTCCAAAGCGTTTACTCCGAATGGGAAGTTAAGCTTGAAGACCATGCTCAATTGTCTCTCTATGCACCAGAGAATTACAATGAACTATTAGACGCATGGGATGATGCTGAAAGCATTTATGCGGACTTACTTAAAGACGAAACTCGGATAACCAAGAGTTACTCCATTTTTTCGAGCCTAACTTACGCTGAAGCCTTCGATGAAAAAATCGCTTTGATCAAATCAAACTATGACTCGATCTTAGTGTTAAAGAAGAAGGCTGATCGAGTACTCGCGGATTCGATTGTCCAAATGGATTACCTGAAGTTTCTTGGCGCAGATACCATGTTTACCTCGAGCTACAAACGTTTGTATTCAGAATACAGCGAGTTGTTCGAGTATGTGCTGGTCGATGAGCTTGAAGACGCTCAAGAAGCGCAGGTGGAATTTCTTAACAATGCTCGCTTACTAGAAGTTAAAGTGGCGCATAAGAAATACATCGAACCTTTGAAGAACGAATTAGAGTTCTTGGAAGATGAAGATTTCGATGACGTTGTTCCACTGACGTTTGCTAAAGCGGCATCTCAAATTGCTTTGGCAGAAAGCCAAGTGAAAGCCAGTCCCCGTGAAAAGTCTATCATTGAAGACGCAGTTCACGCTGCGGAGTTCGAATTAAACCACGTACGCAGTGTTGCTCATGAAGTCAAAGTGCTGGCGAGCGTAAAAGGCGACCAGTTCGAACAGTCGGTTTTGAATGCAGAGAATCAGTTGCTGAGCATTTCACAAGTGGTTAATGATGAAGATTACCGAGATGTTGGGTTGCGTCAGCAATCTCAGAAGATTATAGCGAGTGTGAAAGCGTTAAAAAGCTTAGATATGACGGCGTCATTAAAGTCAGAAATTGAAACTTTGACTGAACAACTCGCTAAGCTAGAGAGTGATAATCAGAAGCAGGCGCAACAATTGTCTGAGGCGACTAAGCATAGCAATCTTCTAGATGAGCAGATTACCAAGAGTGATGCGCATATTAAGAGTTTAGAAGAGCTAGTGGACAGCTTGAGAAACCTAGGTGGTAAAGTTGCCAATGAAAGTGATTCTGATGTAATCCCTTTGAGTCCAGAGTCGAATCTAGAGGGCTCTGCTTTAGAACAATCATCAGAAGAAGTGATTGAACCTTCGGTTTAGCATCACTAATTTCTGTATTTGTGATTGAGTTAAAAGCGCCTAAGGGCGCTTTTTTACGTTCTGTTGATCTATATCAAAATCTAGAGGTAACAGCGATCTGTGAGTCATTATAGTGTACGTTATTCCTTTGCTTTCTTTCGTAACTTATTGATATTTATAAGTGTGCCATTTTTTAAGTTGATAACCTTTCATTCAGCATAGTTTTTCTTTTTACTACTAAAGTTGTATGAATTTTGAATAACTTGGGCTATTTGCTTTCCACAAGGTTGTGGGAGGTATTTTGAGTCCCAAATAGCTCTTGAATTCAGAAATGAAAGAGAGGATTATCTCGCTCCCGACAACATGTTTCAAAATGTAAATCATCATGAATCTGAACCAATTTGACTCATTATTACCGCCACAAATGGCTGAGCGCGCTGCAGATATTGGCGTAGGTAAAGCAACCAAAGATCCAACCAAATCTTTTCTCCTAGCGATTTCAGCTGGCATACATATCGGTATTGCGTTTGTGTTCTACACAATTGTAACCACTGGAGCTGGTGATTTACCTTGGGGTATTACTCGCGTCCTAGGTGGCCTTGCATTTAGCTTGGGCTTAATTCTCGTTGTTGTTACCGGTGGTGAGCTATTTACCAGTTCGGTGCTGACTCTGGTTGCTCGTGCAAGTGGCAAGATTACTTGGCGCACGCTCGTTAAGAACTGGGCTACGGTTTATGTAGGTAACTTGATTGGCGCATTGCTGCTGGTGGCTTGTATGTTACTGACCAAACAGTACATGTTCGACCACGGCCAAGTGGGTTTGAATGCAATGGCGATCTCTCAACATAAGATGCACCATGATTTTATCCAAGCTATCGCGCTCGGCATCATGTGTAATGTATTAGTTTGTATCGCGGTATGGATGACGTTTAGTGGACGTACTCTGACTGACAAAATTGCGGTAATGATTTTACCTGTAGCGATGTTCGTATCGGCTGGTTTTGAGCACTGTATTGCAAATATGTTCCAAGTGCCTTTAGCTATCGGCATCAAAACATTTGCTCCAGCTGAATTTTGGACAATGACGGGCGCTAATCCTGCGGACTATGTTGATCTGAACATGGCGGACTTTTTGATGAACAACTTGCTGCCCGTTACCATCGGTAACATCATTGGCGGCGGTATCTTTGTTGGTATGTGGTACTGGTTGATCTACCTACGTGACTAATAAAGGTGGCGCTATCGACAAAGATGGCGTGACTAACTCAGTTGACGAGATGAGTTAACGCTCTGTGGAAACACTGAACTGACTTATGACATTTACAAGACGGCCTGCATTGCAGGCCGTTTTTTATTTGTGGAAAACCTACTTCTTCATCTCTCTAATGATCATCTGAAAATTCAACAGCGCTGATTACCATGTGTGTATATGTCTTTGAAATCACCCAAAGATCGAAGGCGATGATCTTTCCTTGGGTCGAAATGGACAAAAAAGGATCTATATTGATTTGGTTATCCACAGTTTCTGTGGATAACCTGTCTCAAATTCAGTGAGTAACCAGATCTAAGTGGAGTAGGGAGGTTATTTCGAAGGCTGTATTTGAGCGAGAACTCGCCCTTCTTTGGTCAGAGATGTCTTCAATGAGAGGTGAAGTACAAGGGCTAGAGAGCAGCTCATCATCACGAAAATCGCCAGCATGATCATCAGTTGATACTTAATCGCGATCATCGGTGAAGCACCACCTAAGATCTGTCCAGTCATCATTCCCGGCAGCGTTACTAAGCCTGTGGTTGCCATAGAGGCCATGATAGGGGACATCGCTTTCTGTATTGCATTACGTACAAAAGGCGCAGCAGCATAAGTAGGAGACGCGCCTAACGCGATTGCTGCTTCATATTCTGATTTCTGTGTTTCAAAGGCACCAAACAGGTTCTGCAATGCCACGATATTACTGCTTAAGCTATTACCCAATAACATCCCTGCGATTGGGATAAGGTACTGCGCGTTAAAAACCGGTGTCGGCTTAATGATGAAAAAGCAGATGAACAAGACAATAGGTACACAAGTTACCGCAAGGCTAACGGCGACAGGAGCCAAAAGTAGGTTTCTTGGCAGTCTAGATTTTTCAACAATCGAGCTTGCACCGACGATAATCATAGTAAATAACCACAGCAAATTGACCCACAAACTATTCAAAGTGAACAAGTATTCTAGGTAAAGTCCCACCAGAAATAGCTGAATAACCATACGAATGATGCTGATAGAAGCCTCTTTGCCAAGGCCGAGTTTTAACTTGTGGTTGATGGTAATGGGTAGCAAGAGAAGTGAGCTGAAGAACAATAACTGCCACCAAGATATATCAATAACGTCTTGCATAATGTTTCCTTTTAAGTAGGTCCCCATCATATCTGAAAGTGCCAAATGATGCATTTCAGCTTCTCAGCCGTTGCTTTAAAAAATACTCAATAATTTAACAATCAAACCACAGAATATTGGTTTTTTGAGGCATTTTTGGCTACTACTTAGTAGGTAAAACGTTAAAATTTGTTACAATGCGGTTGTGTAAGTGTTAGAAATTAACATTTGTGAAATATACTTAATTCTTCACATTTGTTAATACTTTTTAATAACTTTGTTTAACTAAAAACAAGTTTGGATGAGCTCAAAAAAGTATTGATTAGCAAGGGTTATAACGGGAGATTTGATTGAACCCTACTTTGAGTATGGTCTAAAATTTGTCGTTAGATACTTAAGAACTTTAGCCCCATAGAATGGGTTACTCGAAATTACTAAATACAAAATAGGCAAAATGTATGAGTGATGTTAATAAAATTGAAACTAGCGAAAAACATTCGCTGGAGTGGAAGTCTTTCCTCTTCATCGCGGTGGTTCTCTTCCCAATATTAAGTGTGGCTTTTGTAGGCGGTTACGGCTTCCTAGTTTGGGCACTGCAAGTGTTTGTATTCGGACCTCCTGGTGCTCACGGCGGCATGTAATGCCCTCTAAGTAACAACATTTTTTAAAATCAATATTTAAGAGAGCTAAACATGAAATCATTTTTAGTTAAATTATGGCGCACAATGACTCGCCCAGCAGTACACATCAGTCTTGGTGTACTAACTATGGGTGGCTTTATCGCCGGTGTTATTTTCTGGGGCGGTTTTAACACAGCTCTAGAGCACACAAATACAGAAGAATTCTGTGTAAGCTGTCACACCATGCGTGACAACGTATACGTAGAACTACAAGAAACGGTTCACTGGAAAAACACTTCTGGTGTACGTGCTACTTGTCCTGACTGTCACGTTCCACATGAATGGACAGCAAAAATCGCTCGTAAGATGCAAGCTTCTAAAGAAGTATTCGCTCAAGTATTTGGTGACCTAGATACGCCTGAGAAATTCGAAGCTCGTCGTATCGAACTGGCTAAACACGAATGGGATCGCTTCTCTTCGAACAAATCTCTAGAGTGTAAAAACTGCCACAACTACGATTCAATGGATTTCGAAAACATGCGCCCAACAGCGCGTATCCAGATGAAGAACGCGGCAGAGCGTGATCAAAGCTGTGTTGACTGTCACAAAGGTATTGCTCACAACCTTCCATTAGATATGGCATCAGCGAGCGGTATTGTTGGCGAGCTAGAAAACGTAGCAAGCAGCACATCTTACGCAAATGGTTCAGACGTGATCTCTATTCGTCACCTACCAATGTACACAGATGAAACAGCTGAAGTTGAAGCGGGTCTATTAAGCCCTGCAAGTAAAGTTGCTGTGATCGACGAAAAAGGCGACATGGTCAAGATTCAAATCGACGGTTGGCGTAAAGCGAAAGGCTTCGGACGTGTAATCCAAGAAGACTTCGGTATGAACATCTCGACTGCAATCTTGACGAAAGAAGTATCTCAAAGTGACGTAATCACTGTTGGTGAGAAGAAAGAAGATGAGCTAACTGGCCTTCCTTGGGAAGAAGTTAACCTAGCACTTTGGATGAAGAAAGAGTCTATGGTTGATAACTTCGATCCAATCTGGAACGCAGCTAGTCAAGCGTACCAATCTAACTGTTCAACGTGTCACTCACAGCCAGATGAAGCTCACTTCAGCGCTAACGGTTGGGTAGGCATGCTAGATGGTATGATTGCATTCGTTAACTTCGATACAGATACAGAAGCATTGGTTCTTAAGTATCTACAGAAGCACTCATCAGATTTTTCTGAAGGCCATCACTAATAAGACGTCAATTGGAGTAACACAATGGCAATTACAAGAAGAAGTTTTCTGAAAGGTGTCGCGACGACAAGTGCGGCATCGGTTATCGGTCCAAGCTTATTGGCGTCGGCTTCAGCATCTGCTGCAGAAACAGACGGCGCGTGGAAAGTCTCTGGTTCTCACTGGGGTGCATTCCGAGCTCGCGTTTACGCGGGTAAAGTACAAGAAATTAAACCTCTAGAAATCGATCAGCACCCAACAGAGATGCTGAAAGGTATTAAAGGTATTATCTACAGCCCATCACGTGTGCGTTACCCAATGGTTCGCCTAGATTGGTTGAAGAAGCATAAGTACAGCGCAGACACGCGTGGTAACAACCGCTTTATTCGTGTGACTTGGGATGAGGCACTAGACCTTGTTTACCGCGAGCTAGAGCGCGTACAGAAAGATTACGGTCCATGGGCGCTTCACACAGGTCAAACTGGTTGGAGACAAACAGGTCAGTTCCATAGCTGTACTAACCACATGCAACGTGCAATGGCACTTCACGGTTACTCTGTGAAGAAAATCGGTGACTACTCAACAGGTGCTGGTCAAACGATCATGCCTTACGTGCTAGGTTCTACTGAAGTTTACGCACAAGGTACATCTTGGGAACTTATCCTAGAAAACAGTGACAACATTGTTCTTTGGGGTAACGATCCAGTTAAAAACCTTCAAGTAGGTTGGACATGTGAGACTCACGAGTCGTTCGCATACCTAGAACAGCTGAAAGAAAAAGTTGCTAAGAAAGAGATCAACGTTGTTTCTGTTGACCCTGTTAAAAACAAAACAGGTCGTTACCTAGAAAACGAGCAAATGTACATCAACCCACAAACTGATGTGGCGTTCATGCTTGGTGTTGCTCACGTTCTTTACAACGAAGGCCTATACGACAAGAAGTTCATCGAAACTTACTGTCTAGGTTTTGAAGATTTCATCAAGTACGTTCAAGGTGAAACGAAAGACAGAGTTGAGAAGACGCCAGAATGGGCTTCTGCTATCTGTGGCGCAAGCGCTGACTCAATCCGTGAATTCGCTAAGATGCTGGTTAACGGTCGTACACAGATTCTTGTTGGTTGGAGTATCCAACGTCAGGAGCACGGTGAACAGCCTTACTGGATGTGTGCAGTTATCGCAGCAATGGTTGGCCAAATTGGTCTTCCAGGCGGTGGTATCTCTTACGGTCACCACTACTCTGGTATCGGTGTATCTTCAACTGGCTTCGCTGCTCCGGGTTCATTCCCGCTGAACATCGACCAAGGTCAATCGCCTAAGCACACTAACACTGATTACAACGGCTACAGCCGCGTAATCCCTGTTGCGCGTTGGGTAGATAGCCTGCTAGAACCAGGTAAGAAGATCAAAGCAAACGGCGCAACAGTGACACTGCCTGACATCAAGATGATGGTATTCAGTGGTAACAACCCGTGGCACCACCACCAAGATCGCAACAAGATGCGTAAAGCATTCAAGAGCCTACAAACTGTAGTGGCTGTTGATTTTGCTTGGACTGCAACTTGTCGTCACTCTGACATCGTGCTTCCAGCTTGTACTCAGTGGGAACGTAACGATATCGATGGTTACGGCGCATACTCTGGCCGTGGTTTGATCGCAATGCACAAGCTAGTGGATCCTCTGTTCCAGTCTAAGACTGACTTCGAGATCATGTCTAGCCTAACTAAGCGTTGGGGTCGTTACGACGATTACACGCGTGGTATGGACGAAATGCAGTGGGTTAAATCTCTGTACGACGAATGTCGCGCATCAAACGAAGGTAGCTTCGAAATGCCTGAGTTTGATGAGTTCTGGGAGAAAGGTTTCCTAGACTTCGGCAAAGGTAAGCCATGGACTCGTCACGCTTCATTCCGTGAAGATCCAGAGATCAACGCACTAGGCACGCCTTCTGGTTTCATCGAAATCACAAGCCGTACTGTTGGCAACATGGGTTACGAGCACTGTCAAGAACACCCAATGTGGTTCGAGAAATCTGAACGTTCACACGGTGGTCCAGGCTCTGACAAGCACCCGTACTGGCTACAATCTTGTCACCCAGACAAGCGTCTTCACTCTCAGATGTGTGAATCTGAAGAGTGGCGTGCGACTTACGCGGTACAAGGCCGTGAGCCAATCTACATCAACCCAGTAGATGCTAAGAAGAAAGGCATCAAAGATGGCGATGTAGTACGTGTGTTTAACGACCGTGGTCAACTACTAGCAGGTGCTGTTCTAATGGATAGCTACGCTCCTGGTGTTGTTCGTATCGAAGAAGGTGCTTGGTACGGTCCGATCAACGAGAAAGTGGGCGCGCTAGATACATACGGCGATCCAAACACACTGACTCAAGATATCGGTACGTCTGAACTTGCTCAAGCAACGTCAGCAAACACATGTTTGGTAGACTTCGAGAAGTTCCAAGGCAAACTGCCTCCAGTAACTTCATTCGGTGGTCCAATCGAAGTTTCTTAAGCATCTCGCTTAAAAGCTAAGATTAAAGCTTGAATTAAAGCCCCTGTAAGCACTCTTACGGGGGCTTTTTGTATTTTAGATGTCTGTGTTGCTGTTTCTAATAAGCCTTGTGACAAGGCGAATAGAGGGCATTTTTGAGATAGGTTGTAACGTGCTGTTTGAGATAGGTGACAGAAGCAATGACGCGGAAACAAAAAGGCCGATACAAAGTACCGACCTTACAGAAGCCTATGGAGTTAACTCTGATCAAGTTAGATCTCAAACATAAACCAATAGCCATAAGCACAGATTAAAGCGGGCACACTTGAATACAAGGTTGCGACCAGTGCTGCTTTCGGTGCCATCGCAATCGCAGGAAATAGTGCATCACCATCATTTGAAATTGCGTTACCTACCTGAGCCGAAAGTGGTAGTGCGCCTGAAAGGTATAAGTTAGTGACCAATAATTGTGGTCCACAGCCCGGTAGCAAACCCATCAACACGCCAGCCAGGGGGAGCATGATGCCCCAGCTTGAGAATAGAGTCGCAAAATCGACATTTGCAATGACAGAGCCGAACTCAAAGAAAAGAAAGGCAACCACCACCCAAGCGGTAACAAAGTTTGTATCTTGAGCGGTCTTTTGCAGTGGATGAGAGCCCATACACTTTTCGTCCTCACTCACAGCTGATTTGTAATCCTCAATTTCACGGGTCAGACCCCATAGAAACATTGAGCTAATCAGTAAGATTGTTCCCGCCCATTCCATCGACATTTCAGGCAACGCGAGCAACTTGTTAACATCGACTTGAAAAGAGCCAAGTAGAGCCACCGCAGCACCGGGAATAATCAGCACAGACCATAGGTAGCCTTGCAGGTTGATCGCCTTTTTAGAGACCGATTCTTTGTCTTGGGATTGAGATGAGCAACTGCGAACGGCTTCATTTTGCTCAGCCTGTTTTGGACGTAAGAAGTCATCGGCATGGAATAGGTTAATGATTCGACCTGAAGCAGTACCCACAATCACGCCCATCGCCATCATGGCTAAACCTGTCTTAGGCTCGCTCGCTATGAGCAGGAACGCCGCGTCACCCATGGTTGAGACGAGCACCGCAACTACCGCACCAAATCCGAGTTTTCCCGAGATAAATTGTGTGGTTACCACTATCGCACCGCCACAGCCGGGCAACGCGCCCATGAGAGCCGCGAATACCACTTGGTTTGAACGAGATTGATGGACGAGCTTATTGAAGACGTTATCTTTGTTTATGTACAGACTTAACCAGTGGTAAATAGCCAAGGTTAAAGCAACATAACAAGACACTGCCCAAAACGCGTCTGACAAAGTAGTCACCGTCAGCTCTCGTGTAGCTGGGGCTGCAACCAAAGCTGCAAGTGAGACAGGCAACAGCAGGCGCTTAAATGACAGTGAAAACTGAGTTGTTTTCGCAGCACTACTGCTTGGCAAAAAAGAGATTAGTCGATCCATAGGTGTTACTCAAAATTAGTGGCTTAAGATAAATATATACGAATGATAATAATTATCAATTGCATTTGTTGTTTTTTTATCTATTGTTACTATTGGCTAAACCCACGAAACATGACCAATCTAAAAAAATGAGGTAAAGTATGGCTAATAAAGAGAGGCTCTAAAGGTAGAGTCATAATTGTTAGTGTAATAGGAAGAAACATGATTTTAGTTGTTGGTCACAAAAACCCTGATAGTGACAGTATTTGTAGTGCGTTAGTTGCAACTGAGCTTCTTAAGGCTCGTGGCGAGGAAGCGACACCAATTCGCCAAGGCGAGATCAACCGCGAAACTCAACACATTCTAGAAGTCGCTGGTGCTGAAAAGCCAGAGCTTCGTACTTCTGTTGCTGGTGAGAAAATCTGGCTAGTAGACTACTCAGATCTAGCACAAGCACCAGATGATGTTGCTGATGCAGAGATCGTAGGTATTGTTGATCACCACCGTCTAGGCGACGTGATGACAGTAAACCCAATGGAAGCTTGGATCTGGCCTGTTGGTTGTACAAACACTGTACTTTTCAACATGTTCAAGATTGAAGGTCACGCAATCTCTCAACAAATCGCTAAACTAATGATGTCTGCAATTCTTTCAGACACAGTTGGTTTCGCTTCTCCAACATGTACTCAAAAAGACAAAGACGCGGTTGCTGAGCTTGCTGAAATTGCTGGCGTAACTGACGTTGATGCATTCATCAAAGCGCTTCTAATCGCAAAAACAAACATCGAAGGCCTATCTGCTGCACAGCTAGTAGAAAAAGACCTTAAAGGCTACCCATTCAACGGTCGTGATGTTGTTGTTGGTCAAGTTGAACTTGCGACTCTTGAGCAAGTAGACGGCATGATCGAAGCGCTAGAAGCTGATCTTGAAGAGCGTTGTGAGAAAGACGGTCTAGCGTTCGCTGCGGTAATGCTAACAGATATCACTACTGCTCAAACTCGTCTTCTATACAAAGGTGAGTGGGCTGAGAAATTGGTTAAGCACGAGAAAGGCGGCGTATTAATGATGGAAAATACACTAAGCCGTAAGAAGCAAGGCTGGCCTTGGCTACAAGGTGAGCTTGTTTAATCAAGTCGCTTAATATTAAACGCCTGCTTATTTAGCAGGCGTTTTTCTTTGAAGTAGACTTTCTTCTTCATCGATAATGTTTGAAGTTAACAACACTCGGCATAAAATAGCTTTAAGAGCAAAGTTACTGACTAAAGTAGGAAATTAAGATGACTACACAGCTAGACGATAAAAAAATCGCTGAAATCAACAAGTATACGGGCGAGCAACGCCTGAAATACTGTGTGAAAGAAATCGTAGCAAACCGTGAAGTATGGATCTTAACCGATGAACACGGTTGTGTAATGCTGAACACAGAAGATGAAGATTGTGTTCCAGTATGGCCAAACCAAGAGTTCGCAGAATCATGGGCAACGGGTGATTGGTCTGAGTGTAAAGCTGAGTCTATTTCGTTGAACAAATGGCACAGTCGCTGGACGAACGGTCTAGAAGACGACGAACTTGCTGTTGTAGTATTCCCGAACGAGCAAGAAGAAGGCGTTATCTTGTTCCCGGATGAGTTCGACTTCGAATTGAAAAAGCAGGCAGCTAAGCGCTAGTTCTTTCGTAATACAGTAACATCGTAAGTCAGCGTTGCCTTTCTTAGGCAGCGCTATCATTCAATTATCCCATCTAAGTTACTTCCAACGTATATTCGTCAATACCCAATCAACTGATACAAAGGCGCTTGCTGTGCGGCTTTAGAAGCTTGCTGAAGCACACCTGTTTTGCTGTATCTCTTGAGTATCTTTCGAACGATAGGTTTTACTTCAGATTTTGTCATTCCAGCTTTCAATTCTGGTTCATACAGCAATTGCAGTAGCACTACGTCTAACGGCGATAATAAGTCTTCTGGCGTGTGGTCGTTGAAAATAGAAGGGTAGGCTTTATCTGAATCATTCGGCAGGCCTAGAACTTGTGTGATCTCTTCCACGATACAGGCGACCAGCTTACCTCGCGATCTTGCCTGATCAACCGGGATTACAATCCCAGCGTATACAATCTCGCCTTTAGAATTGGTTCTATAGCCCGCCGTGCAGATGGCGCTATTTAAATGTTGAGTTGATTTGAGCTTGAGCACCGATTTCGCCTCAGATACCCACTGGCTCTGCCTTGTGTATATCCATTTAACGTTCGCTTCGGACTCTTTACTGACGATTGTTATCGGGTGCTGAGTGACTTCGGATAAGTGTCGGATATGAAGCTCTGTGAGCTCTTGATGCAGTTCTTCATCGCCCACTCGATGATCGATCCAAATCTTGATCGGTTGTTTCCACTTGGCGAGTGGTTTGTTGCCTTGGGAATATTCGTGTTGAAGTGCGACGTTATAAAAGGCAGTTTCGACGAAGCTTCTATCTAGCCAGATGAGGGGTGTGCTTGTTGCGTTAAAGGAAAACAGCGCCAACAAAAGGGGAAGCATTGAAGCTCTTAATAACATACCTTTCCCCTTTGTTGAACGTAGCGTGATTCGAGATTAGTGGTTCGGCGCTTTGGAGAAATGGCTCTCAACCAATCTTTGGGTGATTTGGTGAGTTGGATTGGTTAACACTTGATCCGTTTCCCCACTCTCAACCACATTGCCTTCATGCATGACAATAATCTTGTCGGTAATGTGCTTAACAATACCGAGGTGTTGAGATACATAAACGAACGATACGCCCATCTCTTCTTGTAACTCTAAGAACAGATTGATGATTTGCGAGCGCATTGCCATGTCCAAACCATTTAAAGCTTCATCAGCAACAATGATGGATGGCTGAAGTATTAAGGCACGAGCCAAACAAACCCTTTGTTTCTGGCCTGCAGCAAGCATCTGAGGGTAGAAATACGCATGTTCCGGTAGAAGGCCTACGCGCAGTAGTGTGTCTTTCACACGACGCATACGAGCTTCTGGAGGCATGTTGGTGTTTCGCTTTAATGGACCTTCAAGAATTCGACCGATCTGAATGCGCGGGTTAAGTGACGTATTCGGATCTTGGAAGATCATTCGAATCAGCTTACAACGAGTCGAGTAGTCTTTGTGCTCTAGCTTTTCGCCATTCACGCGGATCTCGCCTGCGGTTGGCTCCACCATGCCTGCGAGCATTCTGGCTAATGTTGATTTGCCAGAACCATTCTGGCCGATAAAACCAATTGTCTGGCCTGCTTCAAGCGAAAAGCTTACTGGTTTCACTGCCTGATGAATCTTTTTACGGAAAAGACCAGAGCGAGTCGTAAAGTCTTTAGATAAATCAATGACTTCTAATAATGCACTCATGATTTCTTTTTCTTCTCCATATTAAGAGGGAAGTGACAATTGAACTTATGGTTTTTGATTCGTTTGGTATAAGGAATCTCAACACATTGCCTTTGCGCATACGGGCAACGTGGTCCTAGTCGACAACCAATAGGAAGGTGCTGCAACGGAGGGATTGAACCTGGCAAAGACTGTAGCTTCTCTTTATGAGGAATCCAGTCGTTAAAGTCTGGCATCGCTTTCAGTAGAGCGACGGTATATGGGTGTTTAGGTGCATCCAACAGCTTCTGCGTATCCGCTGATTCTACAGACTGACCACAGTACATAACGGTAATGCGAGTTGCCCATTGGGTAATGGTGGTTAAGTCATGGCCGATCAGCACGATGGTCGTGTTATTGATCTGATTCATACGACTCAACAGACGCAATATTTGAGACTGTGTAATCGGATCTAGATCGTTGGTTGGTTCATCAGCGATCAAGACTTTTGGTTTGGCTGCGATAGCCATGGCGATCATGACTTTTTGACACTCACCATCAGTCAACTCATAAGAGTAACTGTCCATAAGACGAGAGTGATCTTTAATACCGACTTTGTGTAGTAATGCGATCGCTTGCTTCTTACGCCACTTAAATCGTTGCCACCAACGACCTTCAAACGAATGGGAAGGGATCGCTTCAACGAGCTGGTTACCTACTTTTTCAGAAGGGTCAAGACACGTTGATGGCTCTTGGAAGATCATCGCGATATCACGAGCAATGACTCGGCGTCGTTCTTTGGGTGTCAGTTGCAGGAGGTCGATATTGCCAAGGCGCATTCGGTCGGCAGATACTTTCCAGTTTTCTTTACAAACCCCAACGATCGCTTTTGCAACCAAGCTCTTGCCTGAGCCTGATTCACCTACTAAGCCGCGAATTTCCCCTTCATTGAGGGTAAAACTCATTCTATCAACGGCTTTAACCATCCCTTGAGGGGTCTCAATCTCGATGGTTAGATGTCGAATATCAAGTAAAGGCATTATTCGATTCCTGCATTTAGCGCTTGGCGAACACCTTCACCGACGAGGTTAATCACGATAACTGTAAACATAATAGCTAAGCCGGGTAGGGTAACTGTCCATGGCGCAAGGTAAATCAACTCGACCGAATCACCCAAGATGGAGCCCCATTCGGTACTCGGTGCTTGAGCGCCAAGCCCTAGGAAACCTAAAGCCGTGATATCAAGAATTGCGACTGACAGTGCCAGCGTAACTTCAAGAGCGATCACGGTAAGGATGTTCGGAAGGATTGAGTTCCATAGCAGGTAAAAATCGTTCGCACCATCAAGGCGAGAAGCCAGAATATAGTCTTTTTCTACTTCAGCATGCACGGCAATGTACACCGAGCGTATAAAGCGCGGGATCAGTGCCAAGCACAAGGCGAGCAAGATATTAAACTCCCCAAAGCCAAGGAATGCCACGAAGATAATCGCCAGCAGAAGAGATGGAATCGACATAACAGTATCAAGCAGGTGGTTTAGCGTGCTTGATAGTAAACCGCGCGTCATACCAGCAAGTACGCCAATCAGACAACCAATGACGGCTGCGATAAAGGTAATCACCACCGCGGCGCCGAAGGTTAACTGAGAGCCAATTATTAGGCGAGAGAGAATATCTCTGCCTAAGTCATCCGTACCCAAAAAGTATTCTACCGTTCCCGCAGGATCCCAAGAGGGCGGCGTTAATAGGTGACCGGTTTGTTCTTGTGCATCATGCGGGGCTAGCCACGGTGAAGTGACGGTGACCAGAATGATAAGCACCAAACACCACAAGCCAAACATAGCTAGATTATTGCTGCGGAAGCTGCGCCAGAAACGTTCGAACTGGGTTGGAATCTGTTCTTCTTGGTAGACGTTATTTGTTAGCATACCATTCCTTCCTTACCAGTGGATTGATCATCGCGCCCAGTAGATCGGACAGAATATTAGCGGTCAAAACTAAGGTAGCCACCACAATTACACCAGCTTGAATTGAAACGTAATCTTGATTCGATAAGGCATCCAATAACCAGCGGCCAATGCCCGGCCAGTTAAAGATAGACTCGGTAACAATAGCAAGCGTTAACATACTCGATAGCTGAACACCGACCTTAGGAATAATCGGAGGTATCGCGTTTCTTAGCACGTGCTGCGTGATGATCTCTCTAGTGGAAAGACCTTTAATTCGCGCAGCGCGGATGTAGTTTTGCGTCATTACTTCAGCCACTGACGCTCTCATCAATCGGATGACCTGAGTCGTTGGCGCCAGTGCTAAAACAAGACAAGGCAACGCCATGTGCTCGATAACACTTTGTAGTGCGTGCGCACGGTAGCGACCCTCGGCAAAAAAGGCGTCAATCATCGCGAATCCAGTCACGTGTTCAATCTCGTAAAGTAGGTCGTATCGGCCACCAACTGGGAACATTTCAAAGTGCAGTGAAAACACCATGATCATCAGCAACGCGACCCAAAATATAGGCGCAGAGTAACCGGCCATTGAGGTGAACGATATGGTGGTATCAACAAATTTACCTTGTCTCATACCAGCAATGGTGCCGAAAGGGATACCGATGATGAGTGCCAACACAAAGGCAAAGAAGCACAGCTCTAGCGTTGCAGGGAACACCAGGACCAACTCATCGATGATAGGCACACCGTGTTTGCTTAGGCCAAAGTTTAGCGTCGATAATTCAGTGATATAGCTAATCCAACCGGGCCAAAAATCTTGAATTGCCCAAGGTGAGGTTTGGTCTAATCGAAGCAGGGAAAAACCTACCAAGGTCAGAATTCCTAGCGTAATAACGAATAAGTTTACACGTCTTAATGTATACCAAAACATTACTGCACCTCTCTTCTGACTTGATCAAAAGGTTGGGCATTGAAAGGACTTGCTTTAAAGCCTGTTAGCGAACGATCGTGCACGCGAAATTGCACGCCATGAGCTAAAGGAATCACAGGAACTTCTTCATTGAGAATGTTTTGGGCTTGTCGGTACAAGTTCACACGGTGCCTTTGTTGATTGATCTCTAATGCTAAGTCGAGAAGGAAATCAAAGTCTGAATTACACCACATCGAGACGTTTAACCCTGCACGCTCAGAGCTGCATGAGAGCAGCGGACGTAAGAAGTTGTCCGGGTCACCGGTATTGCCTATCCAGCCTGTAAGCAACAAGTCTGTTGAGGAAATAGAGGACAACTGTGTGCGGTCAAATCGGTCGTCGGTATAGAGTTTCAATTCAATACCAATATCGGCTAAGTTTGCTTGGATAAGTTCTGCCGTTTTTCTTGGACTTGGATTGTATGCGCGTGGCTCTAGTGGTACCCACATTGAAAGCTCTAACCCAGGTTCAACGCCAGCTTCTTTGAGAAGCGCAACCGCATAGTTTCGGTCGTAGCGAACTTGAACGCTGTCTTTTTGGTGAGCCCAAGAAGTCGGAGGAAGCAAGGTGTAGGCTTTGGTTCCTGTACCGTAATACACAGAATCAAGAATGTTCTGACGATTGATGGCTAAGTTGAGCGCTTTACGAACTCGAGAGTCACGCAGTGCAGGGTGCTCAGTATTCAGCGCGATGAAAGAGACATTAACCGCCGGAGTAGCAGAAATCTTCAACTCTTCATGAGCCTGAATAATAGGGATTTGGCTAGAAATTGGTGAGTTGAGCACGTCACACTCACTACGCAGAAGCTTGGCAAGTGTGCCTGTTCCACGTTGCGAAGTATCGAACACAACTTGGTCCATTTGTACTTCACCCTTCCAGTAGTGCTTGTTCTTTTTCAAGCGCACTAGGTCGTTGATTTGGTATTCATCCAAGTAGAAAGGGCCAGTGCCGACTGGATTGGAATCGATTCGATTTTTCTCATCCGCTGCAATGAGCTGATTGGCATACTCTTTAGAGTGAATGACCGCATAGCTGGTGGCGATGTTATTGAGAAATGAATTGTCTGGGCGACTTAATTGGAATTTCACTGTTAGGTCGTCAACCGCGGTGATATCGACAATTAGGGTCTTGAAGTCGATTCCGGCAAACCACGGGTATAGGCCGCCACCCACATAATGAAATGGGTTTGAACTATCAATGACACGTTCAAAGCTAAACACCACATCTTGTGCATTCATGCTACGAGTAGGGGTGAACCAGTCTGTCGTTTGGAACGCAACATTTGGGCGCAGTTTGAACGTGTACTCTGTACCTGATTTATCAACAGACCAACTTGTCGCCAAGTTCTGTTTTGGTCGGTACGTCATCGGATCAAGAGTGAGCAGTGTATCGAAAATTTGAGGACTCAGCGATTCTGCGGTAATGCCACTATCAACCAGCTGTGGGTTGAAGGTACTAGGATTACCTTGGCCGCAATAAATGAAGCCTTTTTCACGGATTTGCTCGTGATTCACACTCTCACCACATCCAGCGAGAAAGCTCAGCGTACAGATGCTCAGTGATAGTCTTATTAGTGCTTTCATAAAAAGAAATACTTTTCGAAACGAGGCGTTAGAGGAGCCTCAAGATCCGGACAATTTAACATTTTATTTATTCGGCTCCAAATAATAATCAAGCGTGGACAGCTATTTATCGTTAGCTTGTCCGACAATCGCGTACTTCCTCACCATTCCACGTAATTGGTTGTAGGTTAACCCAAGTAATTCTGCGGCTTGTTTCTGGTTATATTTGCTCTGTTTGAGGGCTTGGTTGAGTAGCTTGATGTCTTGTTGTTCTTGCCATGCTTTGTAATCAAGCGGCAAAGAAAACAAGCTCTCTGATGAAGTATGGCTGTTAGACGGCTCATTGCCAGTTTCCGGAGAGGAATCTTGCTCTGTTTTCCATGCGGGTTTAAATGGGTTAAACACCAAATATTCAATAGGATATGGATCTTTTCCGTGCTGATAGATAGCTCGCTCAATGACGTTTTTGAGTTCTCGTACATTCCCTGGCCAAGAATAATCCAAAAGCGATTCAACGGCAGAGGGGGCAAAGCCAACAAACAACTCCAATTCCAATTCACGACACATCTTAATGGCGTAATATTCTGCCAGTAGCATGATGTCTTCTTTTCGCTCACGCAAAGGAGGGATAGTAATGACGTCAAACGCCAGTCTATCTAATAGGTCTGCTCGGAATTCGCCCTTTAATGCCATGTCTGGTAAGTCGGCATTGGTTGCACACACCAGTCTGACATTGGCACTTAGCGCCTTTTGCCCACCGACACGTTCATATTGCCCGTATTCAATAACGCGCAGTAGTTTCTCTTGAACCGCAAGGGGAGTGGTCGCCAGCTCATCCAGAAACAGCGTTCCGCCTTCTGCTCTTTCAAAACGACCTTGATGACGCCCTTTCGAACCCGTAAAGGATCCCGATTCATGACCAAACAGTTCTGAATCAATCAAACCTTCACTTAAGGTTGAGCAGTTCAATGAGATCAAAGGTTGATCCCAACGTCTTGAAAGGTAATGCAGTCTTTGTGCGATCAACTCTTTACCTGTGCCACGTTCGCCAATGATCAGAATGGGTCTTTCTATTGGTGCGAGTTGGGAAACTTTATCTAACACAGAGAGAAAGCTAGGTGATTCACCAATGAGGTTCTGCTGCATAGCGGGTCCTTGTATGAATTAATCGCTGGAGAGGTCATGTAAGAGCCATAGTGGTGAAAAATACCAATACTTGGCTAAATTCATCATAGCATGGTTCGAGTTAATCACCATTTTATTGTAAGTAACTGATAATAAATGGCTTAAAAGTTGGCACGCTACTTGGATTATTTATGGTAGGTTTAACAACAAACGTAAATTTTTGAGCAAGTGGATTGATAAAGTCGCACAACGATTTGAAACGCATTTGCCATCATTGTAATTAAGGAGTTCCTCATGGGTATTTTTTCTCGCTTTGCAGACATTGTAAATTCAAACATCAGTGCACTATTAGATAAGGCTGAAGATCCAGAAAAGATGATTCGTCTTATTATCCAAGAAATGGAAGACACCTTAGTTGAAGTTCGTACCAACTCAGCAAAAGCAATTGCTGACAAGAAAGAGCTAGCGCGTAAAGTAGAAGCTATCGAAACACAGATTCTAGATTGGCAAAATAAAGCGACACTTGCCCTGACCAAACAACGCGAAGATTTGGCGAGAGCGGCGCTAATCGAAAAGCAAAAACTGGAAGACATCATCAAGAGCCTTCACACCGAACAAACCTTGGTTCATGAAACCATCGAAAAATTGACGAGTGAAATTGGTAAACTTGAAACAAAGATCGCAGAAACTCGTGCAAAGCAACAAGCATTAATGATTCGTAACAATGCGGCAAGCAACCGTCGTGATGTTCAAAAACACCTGCACTCAAGCAAAACCAACGAAGCAATGGCGAAGTTTGAGCAATTCTCGCGTAAAGTGGATGAATTAGAAGCTGAAGCGGACGTTTACGCTAAGACTGGCAACGCAAAATCTTTAGACCAAGAGTTTGCCGAGCTACAAGCTCAAGATGAAATCGAAAAAGAGCTAGCGAAACTGAAGCAACAAGTTGAAAACCGCGATAAATAATCTAGGAGTTGTCTATGTCAACATTTCTAATTGCAGGTCCACTGATTGTCTTTTTAATCTTCGTGGCACCGCTATGGTTATTCTTACATTACCGCAGCAAGAAGAAATCCAGCAATGGTCTTTCTGAAACGGATCTTCAACGTCTGCATAAGCTTTCTGCGCAAGCCGAATCCATGCAAGACCGAGTGAAAACGCTAGAAAAAATACTGGATGCGGAGTCGCCTAACTGGAGACGAAACTATGAGTAGAGAACTGTATCGCGACACGATTAACGGCAAATTGTCTGGTGTGTGTGCAGGGTTAGCGAACTATTTTGGCCTTGAAGTGTGGTTGGTTCGCATCTTAGTTATCTCAGCAGCACTGCTTGGTGGTAGTTTTCTGGTGTTATTAGCGTATTTAGCTTTGACATTTATGCTTGAAAAACAACCACCTCAGTATGTCGACCAAATGAAGGCGAAACAAGAGCATACGCTGAAGCAAAAGCCTTGGGAAAAAGGGCAAACTGCAGAGTCGCTATTGAACACTTTAGAGGGTGATTTCCAGAAGTTAGAGACCAGTGTCCGCAACATGGAAGCTTATGTCACCTCAGATACGTTTAAAGTGAATCGTGAATTTAAGAACATGTAGTGGTAAAACCTAAAAAGGATTAGATAACGGTTTAGGAAAATTTATTCCAAGCCGTTATTTTTTTTAATAATTTTCTCTAAATAAATCTTACGCTGACTGGTAAGTTACATGTGATTAATCTATGTTATAAAAATATTTATAGATATGGATGATCACCAATGTATAGAGCCTCCCTTGTCCTATTGACTGCCTTAGCTGGGTTGTCTGGGTGTGGTAAGGAGCTTCCTCCCGTGCCTGAACCTGAGTCCAGACCCGCCAAACTCTTCACTGTCTCCGTCGGTAATAATGCCTTTGAGCGTAATTTCCCTGCTACCACAGAAGCTGGTGACAGAGCGGTACTCGCATTCCGTGTTCCTGGGTTATTGCAGAGCATCGATGTGACCGCTGGGCAGCACGTGTCTAAAGGCGACGAGCTTGCTAAGTTAAATCCCGATGAATATCAACTACTCGAGAAGCAAGCAAAAGCGAATTTTCAGCTAGCCGATGTTCAATATCAACGTGCGATCAAACTTCGTAAAGATCGTGTGGTATCAGAGCAAGATTTCGACCAAGCGAAAGCGAACCACAATTCAGCTCGCGCGGTGCTTAATCAAGCTAACGCGAATCTTCGCTACACCACTTTGGTTGCGCCTTATGACGGAACCATTTCCATCATTCCTGCTGAAAACCATGAATACATTGCGGCTAAACAAGGCGTGATGAATATTCAAACCAATCAAATTCTTAAAGTCGTCTTCTTATTACCCGACCAACTTATTACGCGCTTTTCATCAGGGGTCGAGATTGATGCAACCATGGTTTTTGATGCGTTTCCTGAAAACTCTTACGTTTTAACCTTCCAAGAAGTGGATACCGAAGCTGACCCGAAAACAGGTTCGTACAAAGTCACCATGGTAATGGAAAGACCAACCGATGTGGGTATTTTGCCCGGTATGTCTGGCTCGGTAAATCTCGTTTCATCGTTAGCGGCGGCCACCAAAATACCAACGTCAGCAATGATGACCGATGGGGATGATGTCTCTGTATGGCGTGTGAATAGCGACGGCATTGTTGAAAATGTTGCCATTGTCATCGATGAAAAACGCCATATCGTCTCTGGATTGAACGATGGCGATCGCATTGTGACTTCTGGCGTCAATGGTCTTGAGTCGGGCATTAAAGTTCGAGAGTGGATCAAGGAAAGGGGGCTATAACATGAAAACACTTAAAGTGGCTGCTGGCCTGTCGTGTTTAGCCTTACTGACGGCTTGTGAAGATAAGCAAGCTGTAGAAGTGAATAACACGCCCTTGGTTAAAGCTATCGAGATTTCAGTCATCGATTTTAGCGACAAACTCTATTTCCCTGCGGTAGCAAACGCTGCTGAGAAGGCTCACCTCAGTTTCCGAGTTGCGGGTGAAATCTTCAAGCTAGATGTGAAGGAAGGTGAACGAGTTGCCAAAGGGGACATCATTGCCGAGCTTGACCCAACCGATTATCAATTGGATGTGGACAATGCTCAAGCTCGTTACACGGTAATCAATAGTCAATACCGACGTTCGAGTCCGCTAGTGAAGAAAGGCTTATTGGCTAAGTCGCAATTCGATGAAATTGCCGCTCAACGCCAGATTGCTTATGCCGAGTTGGAACTGGCGAAACTGCGCTTATCGTTCACTATGCTTCGTGCGCCTGTTGATGGGATTATTTCTCGAGTCAGTGTCGACCAATATGAAAATATTCAGGTAGGCCAACAGATTGTGAACATTCACAGTGTTGAGGATGTCGAAGTTGTGATTCAGCTCCCTGACCAAATTTATGTGAATCAACCCAATGAAACGCTCCTCTCGAACGTGGAAGCTGTGGTGAGAGTGCCAAGCGGTAATGAATACACCGCAGGTATTAAAGAGTTCACCACTGAACCCGATCCAAGTACGGGTACCTTCACGGTTACATTAGCTTTGCCGATGCCAGAAGACGATTTGATTCTTGATGGTATGGCCGTTGATGTGACTTCAAACGGGCGGGATATCGGTTTGGAGCTAAAAGCTGGTGTACTTATTCCGATCGAAGCGGTATTCAATGCAGACGGTGATGAACTGGATCGTAAAAACTCTTATGTGTGGGTTCTTAACGACGACAAGACAGTCTCGAAACAACAAGTGGTATTAGGCAAAGCAAACCAGGAAACATTGCAGGTAGTGAAAGGATTGGAAATGGGGCAGCATGTCGTTGTTGCAGGCGTATCGCGATTGCGAGATGGGATGACAGTGGAAGTATTGTCTCAGGAGACGAACAATGAGTGAAGTAAATAACAAGCCCCAAAATGACGATCAACAGGGTGATGATCAGATCACAGGTGTTGCTTCTTACTTTATACGTAACAAAGTCATTAGCTGGATGCTATCTCTGATCTTTCTTATTGGTGGTGTTTCAGCATTCTTCGGTTTGGGGCGTTTAGAAGATCCTGCCTTTACCATCAAAGATGCAATGGTCGTGACTTCATACCCGGGGGCAACGCCTCAGCAGGTGGAAGAAGAAGTTACCTACCCACTAGAGAAAGCGATTCAACAGCTTACCTATGTCGACGAAGTGAACTCTATTTCAAGCCGTGGCCTGTCTCAGGTAACGGTAACGATGAAGAATAACTATGGTCCGGACGATCTTCCGCAAATTTGGGATGAACTTCGCCGAAAAGTGAATGATCTTAAGGTTGAACTGCCACCTGGGGTCAATGATCCTCAAGTCATTGATGACTTCGGTGACGTTTACGGGATCTTGCTTGCGGTGACGGGTGATGGTTATAGCTACAAAGAGCTGCTGGATTACATTGATTATCTAAGGCGAGAGCTGGAGTTGGTTGATGGGGTCAGTAAGGTCTCTGTTTCTGGTCAACAACAAGAGCAAGTATTCATTGAGATATCGATGAAGCGGATAAGCTCTCTGGGTCTGTCTCCAAGCACGGTATTTAACCTTTTATCGACTCAAAATATTGTATCAAGTGCAGGAGCAGTAAGGATTGGTGATGAATATATTCGAATCCATCCAACGGGTGAGTTCCAGAACGTTGAACAGCTTGGAGATTTGATTCTTACGGAAGGTGGCGCTCAAGGGCTTATCTATCTAAAAGATGTGGCGAATGTAACTCGTGGTTACGTTGAGGTACCGAGTAACATCATTGGTTATAACGGCGAACTCGCGCTTAACCTGGGTGTCTCTTTTGCGCAAGGCGTGAACGTGGTCGCAGTGGGTGAAGACTTTGATCGAAGACTCGCCGAGCTTAAATATCAACAACCCGTCGGTATCGACATCTCCGAGGTTTATAACCAACCTAAAGAGGTGAACAAGTCGGTAAGCGGATTTGTGGTGAGTTTAGGGCAGGCGGTTGCGATCGTAATCGTGGTGTTACTGTTCTTCATGGGAGTACGATCGGGTCTGTTGATTGGTTTGATACTGCTATTGACCGTATTCGGCACCTTTATTTTCATGCAGTACTTCAAAATCGACCTTCAACGTATTTCACTGGGCGCGTTGGTTATTGCCTTGGGGATGCTGGTGGATAATGCCATTGTGGTGGTGGAGGGGATATTGATCGGCACGCAGAAGGGGCGAACCCGGATGCAGGCCGCCACTGATATCGTGACCCAAACCAAATGGCCACTGCTCGGTGCAACGGTGATTGCGGTGACTGCGTTTGCTCCAATTGGTTTGTCTGAAGATTCAACGGGCGAATACTGTGGCACCTTGTTCACGGTACTATTGATTTCATTGATGCTGAGTTGGTTTACTGCTATCTCGATCACGCCGTTTTTTGCCGATATCTTCTTCAGAGGACAGAAGGTTGATCCCGATAACGAAGGCAAAGACCCATACAACGGGATGGTTTTTGTTATCTATAAAAACTTCCTTGAGTTCTGTATGAAACGCGCGTGGCTAACCATGATCGTTCTGGTGATTGGTTTAGGTGCGAGTGTGTACGGTTTTGGCTTTGTGAAACAAGCATTCTTCCCATCTTCAACTACTCCGATGTTCCAAGTGGATGTTTGGATGCCAGAAGGTACGGATATTCGAGCAACTAATACCAAGTTGAGAGTGCTTGAGAGTTGGTTGTCGGAACAAAGTGAAGTTGAACATATCACGACCACGGCCGGTAAAGGTCTGCAGCGTTTCATGTTGACCTACTCACCCGAGAAGAGTTATAGCGCGTATGGCGAAATCACGGTTCGTGTGACAGATTATCAGGTACTTGAAGGGCTGATGCGTCGCTTCCGTGAACACGTTGACAGTCAGTTCCCTGAAATTGATTACAAACTTAAGCAAATTGAATTAGGCCCTAGTGGCGGTGCGAAAATTGAGGCTCGAATCGTCGGTTCAGACCCAACCGTGCTACGTTCAATCGCAGCTCAAGTTATGGACATCATGCGTGCTGATGACGGAGCATTTAACGTTCGTCATGATTGGCGTGAAAGAACTAAGGTATTAGAGCCTCAGTTCAATGAAAGCCAAGCGCGTCGTTATGGTATTACCAAGTCTGACGTTGATGATTTCCTAGCGATGTCTTTCTCTGGTAAGTCGATTGGTGTGTATCGTGATGGTACTACGTTGATGCCTATTGTGGCTCGTTTACCTGAAGATGAGCGAGTTGATATTCGCAACATCGAAGGTATGAAGATTTGGAGCCCGGCATTAAGCGAATATATTCCGTTGCAGCAAGTGACGCTTGGCTACGAATTGGAATGGGAAGATCCACTTATCATCCGTAAGAACCGTAAGCGTATGCTGACGGTAATGGCCGACAACGACCTATTGGGTGAAGAAACGGCTTCGACGTTACAGAAACGCTTACAGCCACAAATTGAAGCGATTGAGATGCCACCGGGTTATTCGTTGGAGTGGGGTGGTGAATATGAGTCATCTGCTGATGCACAAGCGTCTCTGTTTACCACTATGCCGATGGGTTACCTGTTCATGTTCTTGATTACCGTGTTCTTGTTCAACTCGGTCAAAGAACCGCTAATTGTTTGGCTAACGGTTCCATTAGCGCTAATCGGGGTAACGACAGGCTTATTAGCCTTGAATACACCATTTGGCTTCATGGCATTGCTAGGCTTCTTGAGTTTATCCGGGATGCTACTTAAGAACGGTATCGTACTGCTTGACCAAATTGAGATTGAGATGAAGTCCGGTAAAGATCCATATGTAGCGGTTGTTGATGCGGCACTGAGTCGTGTTCGTCCGGTATGTATGGCTGCGATCACCACCATTCTTGGTATGATCCCTCTACTACCGGACATCTTCTTTAAACCAATGGCAGTAACCATCATGTTTGGTTTAGGCTTTGCGACTGTACTCACGCTAATCGTAGTACCTGTGCTGTATCGTTTATTCCATAAAATTGAAGTGGCTTAACGTCAACTAACCTTTGAAATAATGCCCCTAATTGGGGCATTATTTTTATGTACGATTACTAAAAGAGACTATCGAAATGGAAGCGAATACAGTGGATAGAACGTGTGCATGGGCGCTTAAACATGAGCTTGAAAGGGAGTACCACGATGCAGAGTGGGGCGTGCCTGTTTATGATGACCAAGTTCTGTTTGAGTTCATTACTTTAGAAGGTGCTCAAGCCGGTCTGAGTTGGATTACGATCCTTAAAAAGCGTGAAGGCTATCGTGCCGCGTTCGATGATTACGATCTAAACAAGCTAGCTGAGCTGAATGAAGACAACGTGCCGCACATCATTGAAAACTTCGATGTGGTTAAACACAGGGGTAAGATTGCTTCGGTATACAACAATGCACGAGCAACGCTTGAATTACAGAAAGAGTTCGGCTCTCTTTCTAATGCCTTATGGCAATTTGTTGATAATGAAGTGATCGTGAATCAATGGACTGAGATGTCTCAAGTTCCCGCTTCTACCGAGCAATCTAAAGCGATGAGTAAGTTTTTGAAGAAGAGAGGCTTTAAGTTTGTAGGAGAAACAATCTGTTACGCATTTATGCAAGCAACAGGTATGGTCAATGATCATTTAGTCGGTTGCCCACACAAATAAAGTGTTATTTATTTCAGCGGAACAATCACTTAGAAATTGAAAAATTCATAGCCATTTTTTCATCGCTCTGAGATCTTTAAGTGGATGTGCTTTAAGGTTCAATATTGGCTTTGAAAGCTTCTGGACTATGAGCGGTTTGTATTATGAGCTGAAGTATCTGAATATGAGTATTTTGAGTTATGCTTTAAACAGAAAAAGGCAGGAATATCCTGCCTTTTTTGCATATTAGACCTATCGTCTCAGATTAAATCAGAGCGCTATAACGTTCTAATCCCGCCTCTAGATCAGCAATCAGGTCATCAACATCTTCTAACCCAATATGAACACGTATCAAGGTACCTTCGAAATTAGGATTGGCAACAGTTCTCAAGCTGTCAAAACTGCTTGGTTCGTTAGCTAGAATCAAACTTTCAAATCCACCCCAAGAGTAACCCATACTAAAATGTGTCATTCCATCAAGTAACGCTGTCGTCGCTTTGATATTAGAGTTGTTTAGTACAAAAGAGAACAAGCCATTACCGCCAGTAAAATCTCGTTTGAAGAATTCATGGCCTGGGCAAGACTCAAGAGCAGGGTGACGAACGTGGTTAACTTCAGGACGAGTCTCTAACCATTTTGCGACCTTCAAGCTGCTTTCTGCGTGTTGGCGTAGACGCACATCAAGAGTACGAATGCCGCGAAGCCCTAAATAAGCATCATCAGGTGAGACACATTGCCCCATCAAGTAACTTTGCTCTCTTAGTTGATCCCAGCATTTCTCATTGGCGACTGCCGTACCTAGCATCACATCAGAGTGACCCACGATGTATTTGGTCGCTGCTTGAATCGAGATATCAACACCAAAATCAAACGGTGAGAAGTTCACGCCAGCCGCCCAAGTATTGTCTAGCATAACGATGATGTCATGTTCATGAGCGATACGCGCTAGTGTTGGAATATCCTGCACTTCCATGGTGACAGAGCCTGGAGACTCAGTAAACAGCACCTTAGTGTTTGGCTTGATAAGGTCTTGGATACCTTCACCAATCGTTGGCTCGTAGTAAGTTGTCTCTACCCCCATCTTTTTCATGATGGTGTCACAGAAATCACGAGTAGGTTCGTAGCAGGTGTCAACCATTAAAATATGATCACCTGTTTCTACAAAAGAGAGAATGGCATTCGAAATTGCTGCTGTACCACACGGGTACAGTGCACAACCCGCGCCGCCTTCTACTTCAACCATCGCATCTTGGAAGGCAAAATGAGTGTTGGTTCCACGACGTCCGTAAAAAAGGGTCTTGTTAGCGCGGTTAATCGTAGCTTTACGCTTCTCTTCTACTGAGTTAAATACGACAGTTGAAGCGCGTTGTACTGGTGGGTTAACAACACCATTGGTCCACTTCTTATCACGACCGGCAGTGATAAGTTTAGTGGTTTTGTTCTCGGACATGCTGTGAATTCCTTATCAATCGGTTATGTCCTATTTAAAACATGCCAAGAGTGTTCAAAGCAAGAGCGGAGCGGGGATTTTTGCGCTTTTCTTACGATTTTTAACCTTTCACTCAGTTAACAGTGAAAGGTTAAAAATGATCGATGGGGAAACAACGAGCCATAATCGACTCATTGCTGGAATTATAGGAGTGGGTTGAACAAGTAGAACAGCCTCTCAAAGAAGCGATTACTAAGGTTTCTTTGCTCCCACTGTTCTAACTCTACAGAGTGGGATGAAGCGATATAAGATTTCTGCAGCTCAGACAGTTTTTGCGTGAAATGCACATCATCCACAGCCAGAGTCACTTCAAAGTTGAGCCACAAACTGCGCATGTCGATATTGACGGTTCCGATCAAGCAAAACTCTTCATCGATCACTACCGATTTGGTATGAAGAAGGCCACCGTAAAATTCATAGATCTTCACGCCAGCTTCAAGCAACTCGGTATAAAACGCACGAGAAGCCCATTTAACCATTAGTGAATCGTTATTGTGTGGAATGATCAGTTCTACAGTTACGCCGCGTTGAGCTGTCATCTTAAGTGTTTCGAGTAAGTCAGCACTTGGCACAAAATAAGGTGTAGTAATACGTACAGAATGATTCGCTTGATTGATGGCGATGGTCAGTACTTGTAAGATCAAATATTCCGGCATGCCAGGGCCAGACGGCACGACTTGAACCGGATGATGTGTCATGATTTCTTCAACTGGGCATTCAGGTATATCAGGGAGAATGCGTTCACCAGTCTCAACTTCCCAATCCCAGCCATGAATAGCGGATAACACATTAACGGTTGGCCCAGTCACTCTGACCATTACATCAATCCACTGACCAACGCCGGAACTTTGTTTGAAGTGAGCCGGGTCAACCATGTTCATTGAACCCGTATAGGCGATAGTCTCGTCAATCACAATGATTTTGCGGTGTTGTCTTAAATCTAGGCGACGTAAAAAAATACGCCATGGGCTCACTTCTAGTGCTTGTACGACTTGAACGCCTGCGTCCTTCATCATTGACTGCCAGTGGCTTTTGAAAAAGCGAGGGCTACCGGCTGAATCGAGCAAAACTTTAACATCTACGCCACGTTTTGCAGCGCGAATCAGCGCAGAGGCAACCGAATCGGTCAGGCCACCTGGATGCCAAATATAGAAAACCATCTTGATACTGGTTTGTGCATTTTCTATATCTTCGATAATTGCGTGTAGGATCTCGTTTGGTGAAGATTGCAGCGATAGAGTGTTTCCACTGAGTGCAGGGATGCCCATTCGATTGTTACAAAGTTCGTCAATCTTATGGATAGGGGAGCCGACTTTCCCTGGTTGGTGAAGTTGGCAATCATTCAATTGACGGAACCAGTCGCCGAAAGGGGTAAACATACGATGAGCGCGTTCAGCCCTTTTTCTGCCTAGGTTTAGCTCACCAAAAAGGAAGTAACAAGCTACACCAACAATCGGGATAATGTAGATAACCATTAGCCAAGCAAGAGAAACGCTGACAGAGCGTCGTTTTAGTACAACACGAAACGTCACACCGGCAACCAGTACCCAGTACAAAACAACAGAGGCCAAAGTTAAAAAATGATAAAGCTTATCCACATTGAATACTCGAAAAAAGAGACACTTAGATAGTAATGCTATTTAACGGATATGGGAATTTAAGGATTCAACTATTTACAAAATAGAGCAAAAGATGTAAATAGGTTAAAGTTGTTAAGTTTTGGTCAACTTAAGAAGAAAACGATTGTTTTGTATGAAAAGTCGGCATTTAACCATAAAAATTTACATCTTTAACGAAATTTGTACGGTATGCTCTTCCAATTTTATTCTTAAACTGGTTTACTTGCTAGACAACGAGCGTCAATCAAATCTTTTAGGTGTGTAAATTTATTTATACACCTTCCTTTTAAAGACGCCACCCAAAGCAAAACACAACATCACATAACACAAAAGTTTGGAGTACACGTGGCTACTAGTAATACAACCACAACACCCCGCGATACCTGGGGTTCGAAGTTAGGATTCGTAATGGCTGCAGCAGGTTCTGCTGTTGGCTTAGGTAACATTTGGAAATTCCCATACACAGCAGGCGAAAGTGGCGGTGGTGCATTCGTTGCCATTTACCTGTTTTTTGTAATTTTTATTGGTTTCAGTGTCATGCTGACTGAATTTGCGATTGGCCGTCATACGCAAAAATCAGCAGTAGGTGCATTTAAAACAACTGACCGTCGTTGGACGTTCGCTGGCGTTATCGGCGTATTCAGTGGTCTACTTATCATGGGTTTCTACCCAGTAGTAGGCGGTTGGTCAATCGCATACATCGGTAAAATTGCAGGTGGTCTTCTAGACGCACCAGAAGCAATTGGTGATAGCTTTGGTGGCTTTATCTCAAACCCAGTTCAACCACTAATGTGGATGGGCTTATACCTACTACTTAACGTTGTTATCGTTATGAAAGGTATCTCTGGTGGTATTGAGAAAGCAGGTAAGATTCTGATGCCGCTTCTTTTCATTATCCTTATTGTAGTATCAATCAAAGGAATTATGCTTCCGGGCGCGATGGCTGGTCTTGAGTTCCTATTCAGTCCTGACTTCTCTAAAGTAGACAGCAATGTAATCCTAGCCGCTCTAGGTCAAGCATTCTTCTCTCTAAGTCTTGGTATGGGTTGTATGATGACATACGGTTCTTACCTTAAGAAGAAAGAGAACCTAGTTCAGACAACAGCAATGGTAACCGCAATGGATACTGGTGTTGCTATTCTAGCTGGTGTTGCAATGTTCCCTGCAATGTTCGCGTTCGGTATGGAACCTGCAGCGGGCCCTGGTTTAGTATTCGTTGTTGTTCCTCAGCTATTCGCTGAAATGGGCGGCGTAATCGGTCTTCTATTTGCTCTTATGTTCTTCGTTGGTTTGAGTGTTGCGGCACTAACATCTTCAGTATCTCTACTTGAAGTTGTGGTTTCTTACCTAATCGATGAGAAAGGCATGAAGCGTGTAACAGCGGTACTGTCTGCAAGTGTTGTAATGGCGATTCTATGTATCTTCGCTTCTCTATCACTTGGCGGCTTCGGTCCAACACTGTTTGATACTGGCGCGTTCGACATTTTCGACCTACTAACGGATAAGATTTTCCTAGCGGTTGGCGGTATGTTGGTATGTATCTTCGCTGGTTGGAGACTAAACCGTGCAGACCTAGAGAAAGAAATCACTAACGACGGTGAAGTCTCTTTCCCACTATTTGGTCTATGGTACACACTAGTTAAGTACATCATCCCTGTAGCTATCGCAATCGTTGCGTTCATGGGTATCTCTTCTGGCTTCGATAGCGGTAAAGGTGCAATCATGCTACTAGGTATTGGTATCATTGCTGGTTTTGCGCTGATTTCTAAGAAGTTCTAATCGCAAGATAAAGTAATTTGATAAACGGGAGCTCATTAGCTCCCGTTTTTTTATGTCTGGAACTTAATTATCTAAGAAAAATAACCATTAAAGGTATCCGTCTGATAGCCGATATAAATGGAACGAATAGCTGTTAGAGCTATATTTTGATTTAGGTAGGTGTTGTTTGAAATTGTCAGTGAGAAAGAAACTGTATGCCGGTTTTGGCTCTATATTGGCGGTGCTTGTCACGTTAGTCGGTATTGTATGGATGGAAGTTATTGGCGCTCATAAGAGCGCCGATGAGATTAGATTAGATGATGTACCGGGTACCGTTACCTACCTTGTTTTGATCGATGAAGCTGGAGATGTCTATCGAGATGCTCTGGGTGCAATCACTCTGGTCGATAATGCACTCAATGATTATCGAACCAACAAGAACGAATTTGCTCAAGCTATCGAGCAGGCTAAGTGTTTGGAGAGTAGAGGTTCGGAAGACCACCGCCGTATTCAGCGAATTGAAGACCTGATGGGGCGTTTCACTCAAGAGTTTGAATCAAAGCTTGTGCCGAAGATCAATGATGAAGCTGCGCTACTAGCCAATATTCAACAGCTACGATCTTTGTATGAGAGCAATCTTATCCCTATTGAGAACTTACTGGATTAAGCGTCAGCAAGTGAGCGCGCAGATACAGAACAGTCACTACTGACACTAACCGACACGTTTACTACCATCGAGCGCACCATCATGGTGTTGTCTGCTATTGCGATTGTCTTTGGTTGTGTGATTGCGTATCTATTGTCTAGCTCTATTACCAATCGTCTTACTCGTGTAGAACAAGTAGCACGACGTGTAGCAAATGGTGACCTAACGGCAGGCGACATTATTGATGATTCTGGTGATGAATTGGCTGAACTGGCTAAGTCGTTTAACCAGATGCAGAAATCACTAGTAGACCTATTAGGTTCAATCTCGTCTGTGACTCACCAAGTCCAATCGGTGACAGGGGAGCTCTCTTCTATTAGCCAAGACATCGTTACTGGTGCATCAGCTCAAGCAGACAAAGCTAACTTGATTGCAACGGCTGCTGAAGAGCTAAGCTTGACCATTTCTGAAGTGGCGCAGCAAGGTACTTCAACTTATGAAGAAGCACGTCGCTCAGAAACCTCTGCAGAAGATGGCCGCAACGTGATTGTTGAGATGGTAGCGAGTATTCAACAAGTGTCGACTCAAATGAGCGATATGTCGTTGCAAATGAATACTCTAGGTTCTCACGGTGAGCAGATTGGTAGCGTTATCAAGGTAATCGAAGACATTGCTGAGCAAACTAACCTGTTAGCTCTTAACGCTGCAATTGAAGCGGCACGTGCAGGCGAGTTTGGTCGTGGTTTTGCTGTGGTAGCCGATGAAGTGCGAGCGCTAGCAGAAAGAACAACCAAAGCGACACGAGAAGTCTCGGGCATCATTCAATCGATTCAATCGGGCACTCAAGAAGCGGTGACTTACACTCAAGATAACTGTCGTTTAGTTGAGATTGGTGTTGAGCAAAGCTCAGGTGCTGTTTCGGCTCTAGAAGCGATTGTGAGCGGTGCGGGCAATGTACAAAGCATGGTTAACTCTATTGCGACTGCGGCAGAAGAACAGACGGCTGTGACCAAAGAAATTGCAGCGGACATTACCGCGATTAGCGATATCTCTGAGCAATCTCTGCAGCTAGCAACTCGTAGCTCCGAAAATACATCAGGCTTGAACGCTAAGGTTGCTGAGCTAGAAGCATTAGTTGGTAAGTTTAAACTGGGGTAAAGCGGTAGCTTGGTTCTATTTACCTATTGGTAATCGAGTAAAGACCACGCACTGATCGCTAGTTGCTGAAAAGAAGCCCAACGATTCAATATTTATTGAGTGAGTTGGGCTTTTTCGTAGCTGGAATCTGGGTTCAGACGCGGTATACTCCACGTTCTACAATGGAGCTAGCCTTTAATGTTCGATATTCTTCTGAACCACTCTGATTTTTTACTTATCAATAAGCACCCTGGAGTCAGCGTCCACAAAGACGATGGCGATACCATGTTGCTTCAAGAAGTTGCTAAGGCAATTAATGAGCCTAAGCTGTATCTCGTTCATCGACTAGATAAAATGACTTCGGGCATTCTGCTGCTGGCAAAAAATGCGTCGGCGGCGAGCGAGCTTTCACAGCTATTTGCAAAGCGTGAAGTAGAGAAATACTACCTTGCGATCGGTTCTAAGAAGCCAAAGAAAAAGCAAGGTTTGATCTCAGGAGACATGGAGCGTTCACGACGCTCAAGTTGGAAACTTCTGACATCCAAAGAGAACCCTGCGATTACTCAGTTTTTATCAGCAACGGCTGAACCCGGTGAGCGTCTGCTGTTATGCAAACCCTATACAGGGCGAACTCACCAGATCCGTGTCGCGATGAAGTCGATCGGCTCAGCCATTGTTGGTGACCCTATTTATAATCCATCGAGTGAGGCTGACAGAGGTTATCTACATGCCTTCGCGATTCGATTTGCCTATCAATCACAAGCCTACGAATATGTCTGCGACCCAAGGAGCTTAAACTCTTTGGGTGAGAAGTGGCATCAAGAAACCGTGTCGAACGGTTTGGACAGTTGGCTTGAACCTTGGTCATTAACTTGGCCAAAGCTAAACACTAAGTGAGTGAAATAATGGAAGCATCAGCTTTACCTCTGTTTTTTAGTCATATTGAACAGCAACTTAATGAAGTACCAAACGAACTACGCCGTATTTTCCACGGTCGCGGTAAGTTTTGGCCTGGTCTGGAACAACTGACATGTGATTGGGTTGATGGACAGCTACTGGTTAACGTGTTCAAAGAAGTAGACGACGAATTCTTGTCATCTCTTAAAGCTGGATTGGTTCAACTCACCAACAAAGATATCTGGCAATCAAAGCAGGGCACAAGCATTGTTCTGCAACACCGTTATGCCGATGGTGCGCCTTCAGAGGTTCTATGGGGTGAGTTGAATGACTCTCCGGTTGTGGTTGAGCATGGCCTTAAGTACCAATTAGACATTGGCCGTAATCAGAACTTCGGTTTGTTCCTAGACATGCGTAATGGTCGTCAGTGGGTACAAGATAATGCCAAGGATAAGAACGTTCTTAACCTGTTTGCATACACTTGTGGTTTCTCTGTCGCGGCTATCGCTGGTGGCGCTCGTCAATGCATGAACGTGGACATGTCACGTGGCTCGCTAAACAAAGGTCGCGATAACCACCGTCTGAATGAACACGATATGCGCTCGGTTAACTTCCTTGGCTACGATATCTTTAAGTCGTGGGGGAAAATCAAGAAGGGCGGTTCTTACGAGCTCGTTATCATCGATCCACCTTCGTTCCAAAAAGGCAGCTTTGCTCTAACCAAAGATTACAAAAAAATCTTACGTCGTTTGCCTGAACTTCTAACTGAAGGCGGTGAAGTGATTGCGTGTGTGAACTCACCAGCAGTATCACCAAACTTCCTGATTGAGACGATGGCAGAAGAAGCACCAAGCGTTGAGTTCATTGAGCGTCTGGACAACCCGCCTGAGTTTGTCGATGTCGACCTTGATTCAAGCCTAAAGGTATTGAGGTTTAAAATCACGGCTTCAGCTGAAGCTTGATGTCATGATTTAGCGGGCATTATCCATACTAATATAGAAAACGCCGCTCACAATGAGCGGCGTTTTTATAGGTGCAAGAAACTAACTCATTTATTAACTAGCTTGGTTTTTTAGTGTCTGAAAACCAAAATAAATACGCATGAACGTGGTTAGCCAACAAGCTGCACCAAAGGTGTAAGCGATAACCGCAAAGTGTTGAGGCCAAATACAAAACGCGATGAAACAAGCGATGGTTTCAGTGCCTTCGGTTAGCCCTGACATGTAGTACAGAGACTTATGCTTATAGACTGGGTTTTCAATGCCTCGCTTGCCTGCCATAACCGCAAACGCTAAAAAGCTGCTGCCTGTGCCGATAAAAGAGAAGATCAAAAATGCACCGACAATGGCGTTGTGTTCTGGGTTGGCAATGACAAATCCAAAAGGGATCAGCGAGTAGAATAGGAAATCTAGGCTGATGTCGAGGAAACCGCCCGCATCACTAATGCCTTGGATTCGAGCCAAGGCTCCATCAAGCCCATCACATACTCTATTAAACACAATGAAGCCTAACGCCCACTCATATTGTTGAAATGCCAACGCTGGAAACGCTAAACACCCAATCAGAAATCCGAATAACGTGGTTTGATTGGCCGTGATACCCAATTGGTTTAGTAACTTAGCAGACTGATTTAATGGCCACTTAATGACCTTAATGGAGTACTTATCCAGCATGGTTACTTCTCCATGGCCAAGACAGTACTTCTGCCCCTTGAGGTACATCGGCTTCGTCGTGCGTGACCATTAATGTAGGGATATTCGCTTTGGTCAGCTGTTCGAAGACCCAATCGCGAAATTGTGCTCTGAGCTCTTGGTCTAACTTACTGAACGGTTCGTCAAGCAGGGCGAGTTTAGGCTTGGCTAACAACATACGAGTCAAGCTTATTCTTGCGCGTTGACCGCCGGATATTTGATCCGGGAAAGATTCAGCTAAGTGAGTTAGCTCTATGTCTTTTAGTGCAGCCATTGCTTGTTTTTGGCGAGCGGAACCTTTAACAGAGTTCGGTAACGAAAAGGCCAAGTTTTCCCATACTTTGAGGTGCGGAAACAACAAGTCATCTTGAAACAAAATACCGACTTCACGCTGATGTGATGGAAGCTCGTCGAGCTGAATATTGTTCAACACAACGGTGCCAGAGTACGAAAACTCTTCACTTAAGTGACCAGCAATCGCATCCAGTAAGGTCGACTTTCCGCAGCCACTCGGCCCCATCAAAGCCAGTATTTGGCCAGATTCTAATGTGACGTTTAGCGCTGAGAACAGCGAATCTCCATCGGTTTTACGGATGGCGAGGTCGTTGAGGTACAGACTCATTACTTAGGAAACCTTTAAAAGTAAGACGGCGATATCTCAGTTGAAGTCGGCTGACTAATATCGCTAAAGAGAAAAAGAACAGAGGCAATAGGGCCTGCCAAATGGCATAGATTGCTGTCACCCTGCGGTCGAAACCACTGGTAAGTGCAACGGCTTCTGTGGTGATCGTGCTAATACGGCCCGCGCCGAGCATTAATGTTGGAAGGTATTGGGCCAAACTCACGCTGATCCCGACCGCCCAAGCAAAGGCAATCGCAGGAAGCAAGATTGGTAGTTTGATCGAATACCAACTCTGAAATGGCGATTTACCTAGGCTCAGCGAGGCTTTAATCAACCCATCATTGAAGCTTTTCCACGGGCCATCCAAAGACAGATACACGAACGGGAAAGCAAAGAAAACATGCGCCCAAATCACCCAGAACTCATAGGCACTACTGCCGATGTAGAGGGTCGTGACTTGCATACCAAACAACACTGAAAGCTGTGGTATTAGCATTGGAATAGCGATAATGAAGCCCGGAACTTGCCACTTGTATTTGATTCTGTATTCGTGAGCCACCAGCGCAAGCAACAAAGCGACTGAAGCGGCAATCAGACCAATCCATAAGCTTTGACCCACAGTACTCATGATGGCATCCCACTCGAACTCCCAGAAGCGCATGCTGTAGCGGCTCGGCAGTAAATTAGGGAAGCGCCAACGCTGAGCAACGCTCCAAATTACCATTAAAGGAATGATCAGCAGTGAAAGGCTAGCAAGGACAGTGAATACCGTTTTCCCCGGAAGGTTTGCCCCTGTTCTTCCGGAATACTGCCAAGTTCGAAAGTACTTAAGAACCGCCCATTCAACTAAACGCGCCAAGGCGATGATCAACGAAGCTAAACCAAACAAAACGATGGCACCAGCAGCAGCTCGCGGAAGTAGGTTAAGATCCGGATCGTTGAACCATTGCCATACCAAAACGGCAAAGGTCGGCGGGTTGGTTGGGCCTATGATCAAAGCAATATCGACAACCGAGACACTGTAAGCGAGTACCGCCAGCATTGGGAAACGAAGCTTGGTAAACCATTGTGGGAAAATACATTTCCACCAGATCTGAGCGCGGCTGTAACCGAGCGATGCACTGACCTTGGTGATACGCTCTACATCAATTTGCTGAAGTATCGAAATGCTCATCAGCAATAAGAAGGGGACTTCTTTGAGTGCGAGCATAATAATTAAGCCGAACGCGTATGGGTCTTTCACCAATAACGCCAATTCAGAGCTGGTAGCCGATTCGCCGAGCAAGTGATGTACCGCTCTTGCGCCAAGCCCCGTTGGACTAAACAGAAAAGCAAAGCCGATAGCGAAAGCTACATGTGGAATGGCAAGCATTGGCGATAGCGTAAACTCAATCTTTCTCCAAAACTTGTTTCCCCAAGAGGCTTGAAGAATACAAAAGGTCAGGAAGCAGGCTATATAGCTGCTTGCAATTGCTGAACCTAGGCTTAAGCCAATAGAGTGCCAAGCCCCTTCCCATTGAAAGACTTGGCTAAAACCGTTGAGTGTCGGCTCCTCTAAACCAAGGGGCGGGATGAAACTCAGTGACGAAGCCACGACTCCCGCTACCCCAGGAATGGTCGGGATAATGCATACAGCTATAACAACAAAATATAGAGCGCGTAGCATGAAGACTAGTTACCGTATCGCTTAAGCCACTCTTTCTCGAGCGCGTTTTGCCAGCTAGGGTGTGGTTCATCAACCGATTTAAATTGCTGGGTGTTTTTAGCGCTGCCAGTCAGGTATTTGCTGCTCAGAACCGAAGGATCGCCCCAAACATTGAGGTCACCCTTGCGAGATTGTGCTTCTGGGCTCAACAAGAAGTTGATGGTCACTTGAGCACCCGCGGTTGCATTGGCATTCCAAGGAATCGCAAGGAAGTGAATGTTAGACAGAGCGCCGCTTTCTAACGCATAAGCCTTGGTAGTTTCCGCTAGGCGGCCACTTGATTGTGCTGAATATACAGAGTTTGGATTAAACGTAATCGCGAGGTCGATCTGTCCGTCATCCAGAAGCTGGATGCTTTCCGATGTGCCTGCTGGGAATTGTTTGCCACCGCGCCACGCCACTTTATGGAATTTATCTAAGTAAGCCCACAGTGGTGCCGTCACTTCTTGGAAGTTGTCTTCTGAAACCGGCTGAGCCAGTGCAGGGTTATTGTTTGTTAGTTCAATCAATAGAGACTTAATGAAGCTCGTGCCATGAAATTCTGGTGGGCGAGGGTAGCTTAAGCGATTTGGGAAAGCTTGAGCGTAGCTCAACATCTCTGAAAACGATTGTGGCGGGTTGTGTAGTGTCTCTTGATCGTGAATGAACACAAGTTGTCCCACGCCCCACGGTGCTTCCAAGCCTTCTGTCGGCTCTGAGAAATCAACATCAATCGGCAGAGACTTATCGACATACTGCCAATTTGGAAGTGACTCTGTAAATGGCCCAAACAATAGCGCGTTGTCTTTCATCGAGCGGAAGTTCTCGCCATTAATCCAGACGATATCGACGCTGCCTTCACTGTTCTTTCCTGCTGCTTTTTCAGCAAGCAGTCGAGTGGTGGTTTCCGCAATATCGGTCACTTTCACATGCTTTAACGTGACACCGTAGTCACTTTGTAATTTCTTGCCTGCCCACTGTAGGTAACGATTGATCTCTTGGCTTCCGCCCCAAGCGTGAAAGTAGACAGTTTCTCCCTCTGCCTGCTGTTCTATTTGGTTCCAGCTGTCGGTGGATGTTGCTTCATCAGCATAAATGGTTGCGCTGTATGCAACGGTTGCCATGATTCCTAACGTACTTACTATCTTGTTCATAAACTTTTCCATTTGGTAGTGAACGGGCAAGAGCATTGTATTTTCGAACTCCCTAGTGCGTATTGACCCTTCGTGGTTAACGAAAGATCAACATGCCCTAATAGTTATTCTATCTGTTTCTGAAATAAATTCTAATTCAACAGTAAATTCAATCAATTACTTGAGAATAAGCAGGGAGTTCGCGGTCGAGTTTTGTTCGATACGTAATCATCTCGAAAACTCGACAGACTCTAGGCTTTTGCCATCCTAGCAACAGACCGCTGAACCGTTGAATTTATTGCATCTAAATGAGAGATTTTTGAGGTTTATTGGAGGCTGGTACGAAAAGTCGGCGATGAGCGTCAATTTTGAAGAAGTAGTGAGGGCAAGCTGACAATAAAAAAGGAGCCATCAGGCTCCTTTAATCAGTATTTGGTTTCGATGACGGATTAGTTTACCCAGTCACGAATTGTGTACGTTAGCGTGTGTACATCGTTTTTCAGTACTAGCGTATCGTTTGTTAGCGTTACGTCGCTCCACTCGCTTAGAGTAGCAGAAACCGATTGTTCGATTTCCATCGCAGAGCCGTGACACATTTTCATTGTCATGCCCATTTGCTTGATACGGAATTGACCGTCTTTCAGCTCGCCTTGACCGAAGAAGTTGTTACAACCAGCCATGCCGTTTGCAGTCATCTTTTCGCCGATCTCTAGACGAGGAGCTGCTTGGTCTTCGCTTTTCACAATGTCCTTGCCATCAATTTGCGCAAGTTCCCAATTATGGTGCTGTAGATCGGTTGGTGTTACTTGCATCGCGTTGTCACCTGTTGTTGTGCATGCTGCTAGCATCATAGGTAAAGCGGCTACTGCTAGTAATTTTTTTGAACTAAACTTCATATTATAAGGCTCCAAAGGAAAGAACGAAGTTACCGGATAAGTGTAACTTGATGGGTTCAAAGTATAGTTTACAAAACACTATATGTGTCAGTATAAGGTCATAGTTTAGTATGGATTTCACGAGCCAGGCGACAAATTAATCGCTTATTTTTGAGAGAGTAAGCGTAATTTTGAATGTGTAAGGAGGCATGGTGGAGCAGTTAGAGTTTTTCCAAGTTCCAAGCCCTTGCGTTGGGGGTTGTTCAAGCGATGACAAAGGCTATTGCAACGGTTGTATGCGCAAGAGAGAAGAGCGCTTTAATTGGATGTCGATGACACCGTCAGAACAATTGCACGTGATAAAGCTGTGTCGTCAGCGCTATAGAAGAAAAATAATGAATCAAAAAAACTTGATTGGTAAGCAGGTCGATGAAGAGGGAAATACCAGTCCCCAAAGAGATCTTTTTGGCTAAAGAGGAAGTATTTAGATTTTATTTAACTCCGAAGTAACTATTACTTTACATAATGGTTGGGGTGTAATATTAAAGTAGGTACCTTTGTACCTGAAGGAGTGGTGTCGGTATGAATAAAAAGAACGTAAAAATCAAAAAAGAGCCAGTCAAAGCACTTGACCGAAAACCGATCGGGGCAAAAGATGACCCTGAAGAGACTCCGCGTGATTGGCATTCGATGTCAGAAGAAGAACGAATGGAAATCCTTTCTCACCTCTCAGACATGCCTTTCCAATAACACCACTGGTTCTTCAGAGCCTTTCTTAAAGCTCAGTTTTCAGAAACAAAAATGTGATTAAACAAACATGTGATTCGCTTTCGTTACACCACGATGGTACGTGCAAAATGTATCATCGGCCTCGGTGGTTTTACTGTGAATCTTAATGTTTGTGATCACTTCTACCGCCCCTGCATCGTAGCAAGCTTGTTCTGCTTTTTTAACGATATCGAGTAATTGGTTGAGTTCACCTTTCATCGTAGTTTCCATCGCACCGACTTGGAAAGGCACATCGGCAGCTTTCACAACTTCAATGGCTTTATCAACCACTTCGAAGTTGTTGCCTTCTTTAACGCGAGGTATCACTTGGAAGGCAACCATCACTTCTTTTTCTCTTTTTAACTCAGACACTTTCTGCTTACTCTAGGATAGGGAATTGTTGCAGATGATAGGTTAATTCGGAGACGAATTCTACAGCGATTATGCTGGTTGGATTACTCTCTTTGTCCTACTTGTTACCCCAGTGGTCACTTACCCAACCACCTATGTGCTCATCAAAATGACTGCCACTGAACCTCTGGTTGCGTTCAACCGAAGTATCACAATCATCTTTATTATCTATTAGGGTTTGTATGTAGTTTGCCATCGGGTCATTGGAACGTTGACGATCTCGGCGAGTTGCCACTTCCTTAATCAGTTGTAATCGATATGTAGAGCTAGCACGTTTCATTTCAATGACCTCCTGTTGTAGACACTAATAGAAAAATCTAGTTGCTAGATATAGGGGCGTCAACGTGATTTAAGAGTATTTTTTTTGAGCAACCAAGAATCAATACGTTGGCATCATAATTCACAAAAGTGTCATTTAAGTTGGCAACTTTAGGGAAGTTTTTGGGTGTGAATTTGTATTTTGTTGCATATAAAAAAGCCCAGTACAAACTGAGCTGACCATTCTATTTCTGGTTACTTAGAGTTATTTCTGGTTACTTAGAGCTATTTGGTTTGCTTTTAAATTGCTTAATGCTTTTCTTTTTAGCTGTTCTTCGATTGGCCATTTTATCTTTAGGTGGACGCTTGCGAGCGGTCGTTTCAGATGCAGGTTTGTCGGTAACCGGGAAACCCTCTAATGGTTGCAGCACTAACGGCTTATTGGTCAAGGTGCGAATCGCATTGAGGTAGTCAGTTTCGCTGTGGCTAACCAGAGAGACCGCGCAGCCAGTACTTCCTGCTCTTGCTGTACGACCAACGCGGTGTACGTAAGTTGCTGAGTGAGAAGGTAATTCGAAGTTAATTACGACAGGTAATTGATCAATATGAATGCCTCTAGCCATCACGTCTGTCGCGATAAGCACACGAGTCTCGCCATTTTTGAAACTTTCTAATGCTTGCTCTCGTTCTTCTTGGCTCTTATTTCCATGTAACGCACTCACACTGATTTTGGCTTTATTCAATCGTTTGGTTAATGCATCGGCATTGTCTTTTGCGCCAATAAATACCAATACTTGCGGCCATGTGTGTTGATTGAGTAGTGCGATGAGCGCTTGAGCTTTACTGCCTTTGTTCACTAAATACAGGGTTTCTTCAATAGTCGCGACCACGCTGTTTTCTTGATGTGTCGTGACTTTAACTGGATTTAAAAGAAGCTCTTCAGCTTGCCCTACTAATTCGGGCGGAAGTGTCGCAGAGAACAACAGTGACTGACGTTTACTTGGTAGTGCTGCAGTAATCGCTTGAATATCTGGCCAAAATCCCATGTCGATCAGGCGGTCGGCTTCATCAAGAACCAATGATGAACACCGAGCTATATCCAGTTCATCACTTTTGATTAAAGCAAGTAGGCGGCCCGGTGTGGCGATGGCTAATTGTGGTTTAGTCGATAATTGTTGCTGTTGATCATCAGTATTTACGCCGCCCGTTAGCGTTACCAATTTGATATTGAGCGTTGTCGCGATCGGTTCTAAAGATTTGGTCACTTGAGATGCAAGCTCACGGGTTGGAACAATGATCAGTGCTTGCAGTTCATTCACATCTTGGTTGATGTTATTCAATAAAGGTAAGCCGAACGCCAATGTTTTACCGCTGCCCGTTTGAGCCAATGCGAGTACGTCTTTCCCCGCAATAATGGTAGGAATTACCGCTTGCTGTATCTCTGTCGGCTTATTGAATTGAGATGAGAGCGCGGAGACGGTTTTTGCGTTAAGGGTTAGGCTATCAAATGACATAAATGAACCAAGTATCAAAAAGGAGGTGGAGTCTATCAGGGCTACAAATGTTAGAGAATCAGTTTTGTATGTTAGACGATAAACACATTCATTATACGCGCGAATTATGTCTGTTAGCTATACGCGATAATTAAGCGTTTATCATATTGTAATGGCACTGAATGGACGTACAATGTCCGCCCTAAAAATGTTCATGAAATGAGATCGAAATGAGTTGGGACAGTATCTGGCTGTTTATCGTTATCGTGTTTTTTATTGCCATTATCCCGGGCCCAAATGCGCTGTTGGTATTAAGCACAGCCTTAACTCAAAGGAAGCTGTTCGCATTTGTGAACGTGTTGGGCGTGTCATGTGGTTTCTTTTTTCATGCCTTTATCTCGGCTAACGGCATAAGCTTATTACTGTCGAACACTCCCATGGCCTTTGAAGGGCTAAAGTGGGCTGGGGTTTTGTATCTTGTCTGGCTTGGGTATAACCATTTTCGTGCGGCGCTGCGCGCTCAAGAGGGCGTGCTCTCTGTGGTCAGTGCATCGGGAAGTAAGCTTTATAAGCAATTTTTCAAAGGGCTTCTCACTAATCTACTGAATCCTAAAATTGTCCTGTTTTATCTTTCTATATTCCCTCAATTTGTTTCAACAGATGCGATTGTGACAGACAGTTTGATACTTGGTGCAATTCAAGCGTCAGTGGTGTCGATGTGGTTCTTAGTTGTGATCTTAATGGCGGATACCTTTAAGCGCTTGTTAGTTCAAAAGCGCACCTCGCAAATGATGAACATTGTGTGTGGGATTCTATTCGTGGGCTTCAGCATTCAGTTGGCATTGTTTCAGCTTTAGGGTGCGATGCGAAGAATTGGGTTTTTAGCTATTGGTTCAGTTCATTTCCGGCTTAGTTCTCGTTTCCATCTTAGTTTTCATTTTTTACTGAATGCTAAGCAATCAGTGTTTCTCTGTATAAATCTCTAAAGCATTAGCTCGGGAAGTCGATATAATTATTAGCTATCAATTTGGTGAATGTGTTTATTTGAGACCAATTGAAGCTACAGCCTATTGCTTGACCGAAATAACAGAGACAGGGAGTCACCAATGCGTGAAGATTCATTCACCCAGAAACGCAAATATTACCGCTTAAAGTACCCTCAAAAGGCTCGTCCGGTGATGCGAATTAAGGATGAGCTTTTTCATGTCAGCGAAGTTTCTGAAAAGGGTGTACGCCTGATGATGCGTAACATCATTCCGGTTTATCGTGGCTTTTCAATGGCCGGCACCTTGAGGTTGCATGACAACAACAGTATCGATATTAGCGGTGCTGTATTGCGACAAGAAGGTGACGAAGTGATCGTTCAGTTATCACAAGGTCCGAGCTTCAAAGATATGGTGTCTGAACAACGCCACATTAGGCAAAGATACCCAGTGTTTTTTGCTAGCCTCAGAGTGGCATAGAAAGCTTTTAAAGTTAGATTCACTCATCCAAGCCGATATTAAAAAGCCCAGCACTTTCACAAGTGCTGGGCTTTGTTCTATCTATAGCCCAGATTCTTATAAACCAAAGGCGATACAGGTAAAGCTAATGAGCTTAGTTCGCCTTATAGCTCGTCTACTGTAGCCCAAACTGCGGCTAGCATATCGTGACCAAACGCGACACTTCGTTCTGGAGACCAGCCGTAAAGTTCGTCAGCGTGACTGATGTGATCTTTAAATGGCATCTCGACGGTGTAAGCCAAACACTTGAATTGCTCACCAATCCAGTTTGTGCCAACTGTCATGTTTGCTTTGCCTGGTTCGTCTTTATCGTAACCAAATTCATCTTGGAACTCTGGCGTGATAGTGAGCAGTGCTTGCTTGAAGTGGCTCTCTAGCTTCGCGATGCGCTCGTTGTAAGAAGGTGTGCCTTCGCTACCTGCTACAAAGTTATATGGAATCGCTTCGTCGCCGTGAATATCTAGACACAGGTCAACGCCCGTTTCCAGCATACGCTCGCGAACAAGGAATACCTCTGGGCTGCGTTCCATAGAAGGTGATTGCCATTCGCGGTTCAGGTTTACGCCAATCGCGTTAGTACGCAGGTGACCGCGGATGCTGCCATCTGGATTCATGTTTGGTACAACTCTGAACACAACGCTGTCTAGAAGAGAGCGACCAACCGTATCTGTTTCATCAAGTAGGCGTTGTAGCAGGCCTTCGATCAGCCATTCAGCCATCGTCTCGCCAGGGTGTTGGCGACCAATAACCCAGATGTTTTTCTTCTCTTCACTTGGCTCGCCGATGGTTAGCAAAGTGATGTCGTTGTTGTCTAGCGTCTGACCTAGAGTTTCAAGCTTACAAGCAGGGTGCGTTTGAGCATTGTGCAGAAGATCTTGGTGACGATCGTATGAGTACGGCGCGAAGTACGCGAAGTACATTGAATCGTGTTCAGGGATGATATCGAAGCTTAATGTATCGCCATCGAACTGAGATGGGATACGGAACCACTCTTCACGGTCATACGATGCAACTACATCGTAATCTTTCCAGCCTTCAGGGTAGGCAGATGTTGCCAATTGACCGATTTCAAAGTGGTGAGATTGTTGAGCTTCACTTTCTAAGCGGAAGTGAAACCACTGAGAGATTTCAGTTTGGTAGTCTGCTGGGATCGTCAGTTGAATGTTTTGTGGTGAATCTGCAGAAACGACGTGAATGTTGCCGCTTTCGAAATTGCTGAAAATTTTCATTGTAGTTTTTATCTCGTAGTTGAGTTGCCGTAAGACTAGCACACTTTTTTTCGAGCAAACCACTAACTAAATCGTAATGAGATGTTATTTCAACTATCTACTTTTTAGTTCTCTACTTTGAGCAGTACTTCCTATCTATCGACGCTGACAAGTTGTACACCCACGACAGGCTGAACGTGTGTGGCGATCTAACTTGCTGCGTTGAACCTTACAATAAGCGTTTTTCAGCGCTCTTCTTCCTGAGAACCAATCATCGGGTTTTGACAGGATCAGATAACCATTAAAGCGTTTCATAAGCTCGACTCTATTTTGGTTGATGAACTTGCTATCAAACCCAATTTCGAAGTAATCAAGCGCTTGTTCGATGGCAGTGAAACTCGCTATTTTTTGTTGGAATTCTGTTTGGCTCATTGAGTGAGGAGTTTATGAAAAATAGATAGCCAATATTGTAATAGATTTACAATTTACTTCTTTGACTTAGAAAGCCGTTTTGTCTCGTTGATGTTGGATTAATCAATAATGAATATTTAACCGCTGCCTCTTATTTGGTGGGTGATTGTATCTGGTGGGGAATAATTTCGTGAAGTGACCTTGGGTTCTCATAAAGGTTCAATTTTTGTTCCTCAGAATGCGATTTATGATCCAAATCAAACTGATCTACCCCTAAAGTACTATTCTGATCTTAATTGTAACCAATTGTTGAAGATGATTAAGAATTATGACAATAAAAAAACGTTATATCGCACTAATAGCGGCGGTTGGTATAGGTATTGGCTGGTTAACCTTAGGGGGAACTGCAGCCGTTATGCACTATACATCGAGCACTGAGTTTTGTGTTTCTTGCCACACAATGGAAGCACCCCACAAAGAATACCAAGGTTCTGTACACTTCAGTAACGCAAAAGGCATTCGAGCTGAATGTGCCGATTGCCACATTCCAACTGATCCGATTGACTACGTGATCACCAAAGTAAGAGCGTCCAAAGACATCTACCACGAATTTATTTCAGGTAAGATAGACACGCCTGAGAAATATGAAGCACACCGTGAAGAGATGGCTGAGACAGTTTGGGCTCAATTCCGCGAGAATGACTCAGCGACTTGTCGCTCTTGTCACGAATTCGATGCAATGGAAGAGTTCGAGCAATCTCGTGATGCAGCAAAAATGCATGCTTATGGTCGTGAAAATAACCAAACGTGTATCGATTGTCACAAAGGCGTTGCACATTTTGCTCCTGAAGCTCAGCTAGATAGCAAAGCGTTCGATACCCTGATCGCATTTACGAAAAACACGCCAGCAGATGCGAAAGTGGTTTACCCAGTAACCGATATCGCAATGGGTGACTTCGGCAGTGTAAACCCAACAGCAGAACTGCAAGTGGTTAAGGCTGAAGGCGACAACCGTACTGTGACTTTGAATGCATTCCAAATGAAAGGTGCAGAGCAAGTGCTTTACTTCGGTGAAGGCCAACGTGCAATCGTTGCGACATTGACAGACAAAGGTCAAGAAGCACTGACTACTGGTGACTATAAAGCAGATGCTTATGGTAACGAGTGGCGTTCAGTTGCGCTAACTGGTGATATCACTTCTCCAGTTGTCGATAAACTAGACCCAATCTGGTCTTACGCAGAAGAGTTGGACAACGTTTACTGTGCAACGTGTCACGCGAAAATTCCTTCAAACCACTTCACTGTGAATGCTTGGGGGCCTGTTGCGAAAAGTATGGGCGACCGTACAGACATTTCTGAGCAAAACCTTGAGCTGCTGACTAAGTACTTCCAAAACCACGCGAAAGACGTTGTTGGTCACTAAAGAGAATTAGAAGGATAAAATTATGACTAATATGACACGTCGTGGATTTATGAAAGGCACAGGTATTACAGCTGGTGCGTTGGCATTCACATCTTTGACGCCGATGAGCGCAATTGCTTCGGACAAACGTGGTTCTGGTGTTCTAACATCAGGTCGTATGGGACCAATGCTGTGTGAAGTGAAAGATGGCAAGTTAGTGTCGACGACGAATGCACTGGCACAAACGGTTCCAAATAGCCTGCAGACCACAGGCCCTGATCAAGTACACACCAAAGCGCGTGTTAAGTACCCTATGGTTCGTAAAGGCTACTTGGCTAACCCATCTGCACCTGAAGGCGTACGTGGTAGTGATGAATTTGTTCGTATCTCTTGGGATGAAGTGTACAAATTGATTCACCAACAACACTCACGTATTCGTCAAGAGCACGGTGCGGAATCTGTATTCGCAGGCTCTTATGGCTGGCGTTCAAGTGGTGTTCTGCACAAAGCGCAAACGCTTCTACAACGTTACATGAGCATGGCTGGTGGTTACTCTGGTCACTTAGGTGATTACTCAACAGGTGCTGCGCAAGTTATCATGCCGCACGTTGTGGGTTCGATTGAGGTGTATGAACAGCAGACGACTTACCCAGTTATCCTTGAGCACAGTGATGTGGTGGTACTTTGGGGCCTAAACCCAATTAACACCTTGAAGATCGCTTGGAGCTCAACCGACTGTGCAGGTCTTGAGTTCTTCCACCAGTTGAAGAAGTCGGGCAAGACAGTGATTGCGATTGACCCAATGCGCTCTGAGACTATCGAGTTTTTTGGTGACAACGCAGAGTGGATTGCTCCTCACCCAATGACTGACGTAGCCATGATGATGGGTATCGCACACACGTTAGTGAAACAGGGCAAGCACGATAAAGAATTCTTGGGTAAATACACAACAGGTTACGACGTATTCGAAGCTTACTTGATGGGTAAGGAAGACGGCGTAGAAAAATCTGCTGAGTGGGCGTCTGAGATCTGTGGTGTGCCAGTGAAGCAGCTTGAGCTACTTGCGGATATCTTCAGTAAGAACCGTACTATGCTGATGTCTGGCTGGGGTATGCAGCGTCAACAATACGGTGAACAACGTCACTGGATGTTGGTTACGCTAGCGACAATGCTAGGTCAAGTTGGCTTGCCTGGTGGTGGTTTCGGTCTTTCTTACCACTACTCAAACGGTGGTAACCCTGCTCGTGATGCAGGCGTACTTCCTGCGATTTCAGCGTCACTTGGCGGTGGTTCTTCGGCGGGTAACGATTGGGCTGTTTCAGGATCTGTGAACGCATTCCCTGTAGCGCGTATTGTTGAAGCGCTAGAAAACCCGGGTTCAAGCTACCATCACAATGGTCACAACCTAACGTTCCCAGAGATCAAAATGATCTGGTGGGCAGGCGGTGCGAACTTTACTCACCACCAAGATACCAACCGCTTGATCAAAGCTTGGCAAAAGCCTGAGCTGATTGTTATCTCAGAACCTTACTGGACAGCAGCAGCTAAGCACGCGGATATTGTTCTGCCAATTACTACATCGTTTGAACGTAATGATATGACGATGACGGGTGACTACAGTAACCAACACTTAGTGCCAATGAAGAAAGTGGTTGAGCCACAAGGTGAAGCTCGTAACGATTTCGATGTATTTGCGGACATGTCTGAGTTACTTGCTCCGGGTGGTCGTGATGTGTACACCGAAGGCAAGACCGAGATGGAATGGCTGTATGGTTTCTACAAAACCGCACAGCAAGGTGGTCGTGGTCAGCGTATCGTAATGCCTAACTTCAGCAAGTTCTGGGAAGATAATCAGTTGATCGAGATGAAGTGGAACGAGAAGAACGCACAGTTTGTTCGTTACGCTGATTTTCGTGAGAACCCAATCATGAACCCACTAGGTACACCAAGTGGCAAGTTCGAGATATTCTCAAGAACCATTGAAGGTTACCAACTAGATGATTGCCCTGCACACCCAACTTGGTTAGAACCAACAGAGTACACAGGCAACGCTAAAGATGGCGAACTGCAACTGATGACAGCGCACGCCGCGCACCGTCTGCATAGCCAGTTCAACTACGCGAAGATCCGCGAAGAGTATGCGATTGCAGACCGTGAACCGATTTCAATTCACCCTGAAGATGCGAAAGCTCGAGGCATTAAAACGGGTGACTTGGTTCGTGCACATAATGGTCGTGGACAAGTATTGGTGGGTGCATTAGTGACGGACGGCATCAAACAAGGCTCTGTATGTATCCATGAAGGCGGTTGGCCTGATTTAGATAAAGAGACAGGCCTATGTAAAAACGGTGGCTGTAACGTGCTTACGTTAGATATCCCGACTTCTCGTTTGGCGAATGGCTGTGCTGCAAACTCTGCGCTTGTGAAGATTGAAAAATACACAGGTCCAGTATTAGAACTCACGGCATTTGATCCACCTAAAAACGGCTAATCTTTAACAAGTAATAGCTAACTGAATGAAGCCAGCCTAATCGCTGGCTTTTTTTGATCCTTTTCTTGCGATGAAGACTATTACTCAATGTCGGCTAGACATCCCATAATAATCAATGACATCTAAGCGAGAAGTAAGCTCATGAATCGAATCAATCCAAAGAAACTACTTCGCAGTAAATGGACGGCCGTTAGCCCAATAAAGAAAGAAAAACACTTCATGGTCACAGAGGTCGAGTTTGAAGAAGGGGAGGTCATTCGTTGTTTAATAGAAGCGGTGATGACCAAACGAGAGGAAGACATCAACTGGCGGGATCTCACCGACAAGGATCATTGGCTTCCCGGTTGGAAATAAGGATAGCAAGTAGGGAGCAGTCGGTCACCTCTACTTATTTCTAATTACCCGCTGCTGCACGCCCTTGCCAGTATTTAAGGCCTTCTAAGACACCCTCAGCATGTGTTGCTCTACTCGTGTATACGTTGTCTCTATCCGATAGGTGAGCAACCAGTATCGAGTTTACGCCTTCAATGGTGAGCATTGAGGTGTCGTTAGCTGAGTCACCTGCGACGCACACTTCTGCAACGCTCAAATCGTGTTGTTCGAGTAGGTGGTGAATCGCAGTCGCCTTGTTTACGCCTTTTGGTGTGATATCTAAGTACCAATCATGAGAGTAAGTCAGGTGAACATCTAATCCGTGCATCTCCAAGCTAGATTCAATCAGTTCGTGTTGAGGCTCTGAAAGCTTTCCTTCAAAGGTGATCTTGTAATCGCCTTGATGGTTTTCTATGCGTTCACCCATAAAATCAAGGGGGGCGAGAGCCGTCTCTACCCTTGATTTGTTCCAAGAAGCTTCCAGTTGGTTATGCCAAACATGGTCTGGTTTTTGGGAATGAACATGATGAATTTTGGTGCCCACATCGCTAATAATACTGTGTGGCTTCGGGTAGTTATCCGATTCTAAACCCATTCGAATCGAAGGTAATGTTCTTCCTGTCGCGATGATAAAGCGAATATCAGGTTGTTCTGTGAGGTAATCAAATAGCTGGTTAACACCGTGAGATGAGCCTCCATCAAGCGTACCGTCAAAGTCACACACCAACATTTTTATCATTCGAATTCCTTGTCTTTTTCTCTATTTCGTCACGGGAAAATGCTTATTTCTTTTATAAAGAATGGCTCAGCAATGAGCACTCTACAAGTTGAAGTTCAGCTTAGATAATCACCAATTGACAGTTTGCAGCAAGTATCACAGTTGGTGTGACGTATTAAAATTCTTGGTTGAAAAGGTTGATTTCAACTCGCTGACTTTAGCCGGTTGACCTTTGGTTTTTAGGTAGAGATTGAGAGTTGATCTTATATTTTTTACCGAGCGAACTTTCGCCTCGGAAACATCATGAAAGCTTAATAAATAGTTCGTACTCGAATTATTTGTGCACGAACTAATTATGGCTTTTGTTGGTTCATTCAGCCTATTAATCACTCTAATGTAAAATTAATATTCAATAATCTACGACTACGTAATACATAATATTGGCCGTACGCTTATCTAATTTATCCCTTTTATTATCAGTAGCTTGCTTTGTTTTTGCTTATTTTTGGTCTTGTTGTTGCTGGTCTGGTTTCAGTCTGTTGCCTTGTTTTACCGAACGAAGAACCTTGATTTACATGTGTCAATTACTTAGAGTACTAATTGCTTTTCGGGTTTAAATAACCAATTTAAGTTTAAATAACTGATAAAGGATTAGATTACATGGATCCCATACTGGAAGTTAAGGGACTGTACAAGGTGTTTGGTGAAGACACCGACCGTGCTTTTACAATGATTAATGAAGGCGCAAATAAAGATAAAGTTTTCGAAGAAACAGGGCTAACGATCGGCGTTAACGATGTTTCTCTTAGTATTCAAGAAGGCGAGATTTTCGTCATAATGGGACTGTCAGGATCTGGCAAATCAACCCTAGTACGCCTTCTTAACCGCTTGATCGAACCTACCAAAGGCAATGTGCTTCTTCGAGGCAAAGACATTGCCCACATCTCAGAAGATGAACTCCGCGAAGTTCGCCGCAACAACATCTCCATGGTTTTCCAAAATTTCGCTTTGATGCCGCATATGACGGTTATCGAGAATGCCGCGTTTGGTCTAGAGCTTGCGGGTGTTGAAGTTGAACAACGAAAGCAATCAGCACTTGAAGCACTTGAGCGTGTTGGCCTTGGCTCATATTCAGAATCTTACCCAGATGAGTTGTCTGGTGGTATGAAGCAGCGTGTTGGTTTGGCTCGTGCACTAGCATGTGACCCAGATATCTTGTTGATGGACGAAGCGTTCTCGGCGCTCGATCCTTTGATTCGTACTGAAATGCAAGATGAGCTTATTCGCCTTCAAAATGACGATAAACGAACCATTGTTTTTATCTCGCATGATTTGGATGAAGCGATGCGTATCGGTGACCGAATTGCGATTATGCAAAATGGCGAAGTGGTTCAAGTCGGTACTCCAGACGATATTCTTAGTAACCCAGCGAATGATTATGTCGAAGCTTTCTTCCGTGGTGTGAACGTAGCAAGCGTACTTACTGTGAAAGACATTGCGCGTAAGAAGCCAGCTGCGGTATTTAAAAAATCAGAACACGATGGCCCAGCGTCCGCTCTACAAATTTTGATGGATAACGACCGCAAGTACGGCATCGTAGTTGAGAAGAGCAGCCGTTACTCCGGCATTGTCTCTATCGACTCGCTTCGTAAAGCCCACAAAGAGAACAAATCACTCATCAGCGCACAGCTCGATGATGGACTAACGCTGAACCCTGATTTACCAATCAATGATGTGCTTGGCCTAGTTGGTGGTGTGCCTTACTCAGTGCCTGTTGTGGATGAGCAAGGTAATTACTTTGGCGTGGTGACTAAGTCACGACTGTTACAAACATTGGATAAGGGGTAGATCATGTCGTCTGAACAAACAAATAATGACCCATGGTCTCAATCGGCTCCTCCAGCTCAACCTGCAAGTGATCCTTGGGGTCAATCCGCTGATACCTCACCGTCAGCGGATTGGTTAAGCAGCGAAACCGTTGAAACGACACCTTTTGATCCACTTGACCCTTTTGCAGAGGCTGTGCTGCCTGTTGACACTTGGGTTGAGTCTGGACTGAATTGGTTAGTTGAGCACGGACGCCCACTATTCCAGGCAATCCGTGTGCCTATCGATTTTATCCTAAGTTCATTTGAAACGGCGTTGGTGTCTACGCCAGCACCATTCATGTTGATCATCTTGTTTCTAGTGGCATGGCAGTTTTCAAACTTGAAGCTTGGCGTTGCAACGGCCGTATCTTTGACTTTCATTGGCTTGATTGGCGCTTGGTCTGAAGCAATGACCACATTGTCACTGGTCATGACATCCGTATTCTTCTGCCTATTGATTGGCTTACCCATGGGGATATGGCTCGCTCGAAGTAACACGGCGGCTAAATTCGTGCGCCCAATTTTGGATGCTATGCAAACCACACCAGCCTTCGTTTATTTAGTACCGATCGTCATGTTGTTTGGTATCGGTAACGTTCCGGGTGTCGTGGTGACCATCATATTCGCACTTCCTCCTGTTGTTCGTTTGACCATCTTGGGTATTCAGCAAGTTCCGGAAGAATTGATCGAAGCGGGTCACTCATTCGGTGCAAGCAAAAAGCAGATGCTTTACCGAATTCAACTGCCACTTGCATTACCAACTATCATGGCGGGCGTGAACCAAACACTGATGTTGTCGTTATCGATGGTGGTTATCGCATCAATGATTGCGGTAGGTGGTTTAGGTCAAATGGTACTGAGAGGTATTGGCCGTTTGGATATGGGACTGGCCGCTGTTGGTGGTTTAGGCATCGTTATCTTAGCCATCTTATTAGACAGAATCACCCAAGTACTGGGTGTCAATGCTGGTAATACAAAATTACGCTGGTATCGCATGGGACCTGTTTCCCTTGTACTGAATGTACTTAATCGCGGTAACAAATCAGAACTTCAATTAAGGAAAAACACCAATGAATAATTCATGGAAGAGTAAACTCGCAGTAAGCATCGTTTCTACATTAGCGGTATCGACTAACGTGTGGGCAGCAAGCCTACCGGGTGATGGCGTATCAGTTCAGCCTGTTCAATCGTCTGTAGCGGAAGAGACATTCCAAACATTGATCGTTAACCGTGCTCTAGAAGAACTGGGTTATGACGTGAAATCAACTCAAGAAGTGGACTACAACGTAGGCTACACCTCGATTGCAAAGGGTGACGCAACGTTCCTAACGGTAGGTTGGTTCCCGCTTCATGCTGATAAATACACAATGGCAGGTGGTGATGAGAAATTCTACCGTGAAGGCCAATATGTAAGCGGCGCTGCTCAAGGTTACCTAATTGATAAGAAAACGGCTGAAAAGTACAACATCACCAACATTGGTCAATTAACTGATCCAAAAATCGCGAAGCTGTTTGATGCGGACGGTGATGGCAAAGCAGACCTAACAGGCTGTAACCCAGGTTGGGGTTGTGAGATGGTGATTGAACACCAACTTTCAGCGTTCAAACTGGACGATACGGTAACTCACAACCAAGGTAACTACGCTGCAATCATTGCAGATACAATTTCTCGTTACCAAAAGGGTGAATCAATCCTTTACTACACGTGGACACCTTACTGGGTAAGTGGCGTATTGGTGCCTAACGAAGATGTAGTTTGGTTAGAAGTTCCTTTCTCAGCACTTCCTGGCGAGCGTTCGAACGTGGATACGACGCTATCTAACGGCAAAAACTACGGCTTCGAAATGAACTCAATGCGCATTATTGCGAATAAAGAGTTTGCTAAGAACAACCCATCAGCAGCGAAGCTTTTTGAAATCATCAAACTTAACATCAATGATGTAAGCGCTCAGAACATGATGATGAGTAAAGGTAAGAACAGCTCTGCGGATATCGAAGCGCACGTAAACGGTTGGATCAAAGCGAACCAAAGCACGTTCGATGGTTGGATTACAGAAGCGAAGAAAGCAGCACTGTAACTTTGACTTGTATTTGTTCTGTCTTACCAGACACTTTGATTTGAAATGATGAGCGTGTTGAGTGATTGTGTAGAGTCACTCAATCACCTTCAAACCAAGTGAAAGGGCGACAAGAGTGAACATTATAAAGCCAGCAGTCCATTTGGATTGCTGGCTTTTTGTTTTCTGTTTCTATTTTTGAGCTTCTAGCTGTTAATTACAGCTCTAGCGTTCGCCTTGAACTTCGAAGTTGTCGCTGACTAAGCGAGCGCAGCCATCGGCTTCAAGTGCCCAGTGTTCATGATGTACAACGCCAAACGCTTTGTTCATTGTCCAACTCGCGGTAAGAATGTAACCGCCGTCTGGGTGCTCTTCCCATTTTACATCGGTGTAATCAACGTCTTTGAAACCTTGGTCGATGATGTTTTGCCAAAATGCTTGAATCGCTTCATGACCTTCAAAAGTACCAAATGGACGCGCTTCCATTACGCAGTTCTCTGTATATTGGTCTGCACAACCTTTCGCGTCTTGGCTGTTGAATGCTTTTTGCCATGCGTTAATGCCTTGCTTACACGCTTCTAATACTTGATTGTTTGACATTGTTTTCTCCATAACAGTCTTCTTTGAAACACTGTGTTTTTGATTGGGTTATCTCGATAAGTTGAATACAGTTTAGCTTTGGTAATTAACTTGAAAAACAGAGATAATAGAAAATACTGTTTGTAAAAAGAGAACAATAAAATGAGTAAGCTAAAGCAGATGTCGATTTTCGCTCATATCGTGGAACAAGGCTCAGTATCGGCCGCGGCTGAAAAACTAGAGTTGTCTAAATCTGTTGTCAGTCAGCATCTAAAAATTTTAGAGCAAGAGCTCGGTGCTTCGCTTCTTAAACGAACAACGCGAAGACAAACCTTGACCAGTATGGGGGAACGTTTCTATCTAAGCTGTAAGGATATTAATGTAATCGCCGAATCGGCATGGGATATGGCGAAAGCTGAGTTGGAAGAACCCCAAGGTCGGATTCGTATTACTGCTCCAAATGCACTGATGGACTTGTTGGTTGCGCCTGTTATTGCGGATTTAATGAAGCAATACCCGAAACTAAAGCCTGAGCTGATCAGTGATGATCAACACTTGGATTTCATGGATCACGATATTGATCTCGCGGTACGAGTGGGTAGCTCGCGCGACAGTAATCTTAAGCAGAAACGGTTAGGCGAGTTTAAAGACGTGTTGTGCGGCGTAGAAAGCATGCGAGAGCGTGAACTTGAATCAATTCCTTATATTGCTAACTCATGGCAGGGAAAGCAGGTGACTCATCATTTTAGTTCTCAAACTGAGCAGGACTTTGTCTACCAACAGCAAGCTAGTTGCGTCACCAATTCGTTCCACAGTTGCCTTGCTCTGATTAAATCAGGTGTTGGTATCGGTGTGATTCCAGATTTCTGCATTCCTCAGTTATTTGGTGATGTTGTCGACGTGCTGCCAAGCTTTGAATTACCCACCAACACGGTTTATGCGCTAAATCCATTCGCTTCAAATACGCCTATCGCCATTAAGCTGTGTATCCAAGCGTTGGAAGAAAAGCTTAAGCAGAATTTAGTATAAGCTTTCTATCGTTGGTAAAATCCGGTGCTTAACCATATTTACTAATAAAAGAAATAACATGTTTATTACTCAGTAATTCGATCTTGTCGATAGTCAGTACGCAATAGCGGTAGTTTTTGTTTTTGAAGGTGATGTTCGACTTTTGTTCTGTTGGTTCTGAAAACTTCCATATTTCAAATCCAAGGTTTTTCATCAGCTCCAATGCATTTGGGTTTTTGATCATCATAGAGAATTTCTTGATCTTAGTATTGCTTGCAAGAAGCTTCATATCGGAAATCAGGTTCGCAATAGATTGTTCGCGCTTCTCAGAGTGACCGCTAACCACAATGTAATTTAAGTTCTGGTTAGAATCTAAAGAGCAAGCTTGCTTAATATGTAGATGCTTATTTTGGTATTGCTCGAACACCTCTTCGTTGAAGAAAAAACCTAGGCTATGACTAACAATATCGCCATTAACATCGACCATTTTTCTGCCATGCGCCTTTTTTTCACTGCAATAGAGAAACAGATCTATGGTATCAAGGGCTGAAGGATCCATCTTTGTATATTGTGAAATCAGCTTTATTCTATCTATTACTGCTTTGTCATTCTGATCTGTCATTAGTGGCATGATCTGACAGTCGCAGCCTTCTTCTATTTCCCCTTTAGAGATAGACGATATTCGGCTTTGAAACGAAAAGAACCTCTCACGAAGGAAGTCTTCAAGTAATGCACTGTCTTCGTTATCTTCTGAATCAAAGGATTTCAACGTTGTATACAAGTCCAGACCAAGGCAGTCCAATAGCTTTAGGGCTTTGTAATTACTTGGTTTTACTTTGCTATTTTCCCATCGATTTATCGTTACGACATCTACAGAGCTGAATTCATCATCTAAGTGATTAATGTATGCCGCAAAATCCTTTTGCGTTAACTTCAATTTTTTGCGCGCTTCGCGCAGTAATTGCGGAAATTTCATCATGGTAGAATATTCATTTTTGATTAGTGACATTACGTTCCGATTAGTCAGATAGTCTATTTTATCAATCGTTAATATACAGTAGCTATAATATTTATTTTTGAATGTAATATTACATTTTTTAGCAGAAGGTTCTGAAAATTTAAATACTTCAAACCCCACACTCTTCAAGAGTCTCATCATATTGGGGTCTTTTACTAAAACAGAATATTTTTTAATGTTTTTGTTCTGAGAAAGTAACTGTATATCTGAAACTATATGCTCAATAACATGATCTCTTGTCTCTGAGTGTGAGCTTATATTAAAATAATTTATGCTTTTGCTTGAATTTAAAGAGCAGGCCATTCTTAGATCTAGCTCTTGAGTTTTTAATGTTTCAAATTGATGGTCTTCAAAGAAAAAGCCTACGTTGTGACTCACAATGTCACCATCTACATTGATCAGTTTGTGACCATGTGCTTTTTTCTCACAGTAGTAGAGATATAAATCAATTTGGTCCAATGGCGAAATATCGACTTTTGTGAATTTAGAAAGTAGTTTGATTCTGTCGATAACGCCAGTGTCACACGGCTCTGACATTAAAGGCAGTGACTTAAAGTTGCGTTTGCCTTGTTGTTGATTCAGGCCTGATAGAGCTGAAATTCTACTTTGAAATGAGCCATAGGATTCGTTTAAAAACAGTTCGATTAACGTGTCTTTTTGTTCGGAATTAAAGCTCCTTATTGTCTCAAACAAATCTCCGCCAAGGTACTGTAATATCTTGAGTGCTTTGTATGTACTAGGCTTTACCTTACTGTTTTCCCAACGATTTATCGTTACGACGTCAACCGCATTAAACTCGTCGTCCAGCTGATTTAAGTAGGTTGCAAACTCTGTTTGTGTAAATTGAAGTTCCTTTCTGAAGTTACGTAACAACTGTGAAAACTCACTCATTAAAACATTAACCTTCTGATAATTAACTCAATGTCTTGATTCTAATTTAGACATCAGATTCTCTATTTAACATCTTCAGTAATTTGTTTTTTACAGATGTTAATTGTTCGGATTATTTGAACTGTATGTTGCGCATGTCCCTAATAGGCTAAGTGCCAAATTAGTGACGTCAAATCTATGGCTTTTTGCCTAGACACTTGTCAATCTACTGTGAAGTGCGCGTTAATGTTCAGATACAACCTTGCCTTTTTCTTATCTATTTTATTGATTCCATTTGCCTCCTATGCGGACACAACGGGTCTTGTTATGGATCTGTCTGTTGACAGCGCGTCTTACGACAACGACCAAGAGGTGGCTTATACGCTTGTTTTAACGAATGAGTCGGATAAAGCTATTGCTGAGTTGGACGTTAAGGATGAGCTGTTAAATATCTTAACGACAGATGACCAAGGGAATAATGTCAGCGCGTTCTCGCAAGTCTCGACTCAAGCGCAATCCTCCTTCCTTTCATCTCCAGGTGATTACAGTCGCTTCGGAAACTTAGATGCATCAGGTGTGCGTATTGCGGCTGGTGGGTCGGTGACCTACACCATGGTCGCCACCGTTTCTGGTGACGCAGCCGGTACGATTGATAACGTCGCAAGTGCGAGCACTGGACTGTTGGATGCTGTTGAATCAAATACAGAATCCATTCAGCGTGGTGTGTACCAACATGATGTTGTTGTTTCGGTCGATAAGACGAACTATCAACTCAATAACAAGCTCACCTATAAGATTAAGGTTTCGAACACTGGCGATACGTTTATTCAGGCGCTCGACGTTCAAGATGTCCTTTCAGATATAAAGGCACTCAATATTGAAGGGGCTTTGCAACAAGCCTTTACTGACAACGTTAATTCAGTTAGCAAGGTTGAAGGCAGCAAAAGCGATCCAGGCACCTTCGCCGAATCAGGGGACTTATCAGTAAGTGCTGCGTCGATTGATATTGGCGGGTCTGTGACTTACGAAATTCAAGCAACTGTTGCCGACAATTTAGTCGGCGACATTGTTAATGACGACATAACTGCTGAAACACGCGATGACTTGGTTACAGTTGATGAGGTTATCACTCCACCCACTGAGCCTAGTATCACCCTGACACATACCTTGAACCAATCGGATAACTACCTAGTCGACGATGAGTTTTCCTATACGGTCACGGTTGCCAACCAAGCAAACTCCGGTATTGCTTACCATTATTCGGTTCAGCAGTTTCTTGCAGATCTTGAAACCGATCTAGGTAACGATGTCAGCAACGAAAAGAACGCAACTGACACGGTTGGTAACCCTTACGATTTTTGGACTAATGAAGTGAGCTCAATCGGTTCTAATAGCCTTTCAGAACTCAATGCATCTGGAAAGGAGTCCAACAAGTCACTAGAAGACAAAGTGTCTATCTATCCCGGTGAGCAGATTGTTTATTCCGTTGTGGTGGACGTTAGCCCTGTGTCTATTGGTCAAATCCCCCAAGTTGTTGCCCGAGTAGTTGATGCTGATGGCCTCGCAGATTCTGGCGATGCTTTGGCTAATATTCTTGATTCGAAAGGCGTTCTGACGACGTCATCAAGTCAAATTACACGTAATAAGAACACCACAGATACTACTTATGTTCCGGGGATAGCCGGTGATAACGAAGTGGTCTATGACATTGTTATTTCTAACAAGGACACAGAGTTTTTTGCCAACGATATTGAAGTTGTCGATAAATTTGCTTGTATCGTGACAGAGCAAGCGGATGGCTCTAACGCTTCAGCATTTTCCGAGTGGAAGCTTGAAGTCGCCGATAGAAGTGGTGACGGATCGAACTATGGCTCATTTAATTACAATACTTGGACAACAAACGACATCAATTTGAAAGTCGACCTCGCACCTGAGGGCTACGTTCATTATAAGCTGACCGCAAAAGTGGCAGACACCAGTGTGGGTCAGATTGTTGATGATGGTACCGATGCCGGCTTGTGCTTAGGGGATAACTTAGGCGAGTCGGGCTCTGGCGTTCAAATGCCAAACTCGAAACTAAAAGTCCAAAAGGGAGTTGATTCTCGTTACTACTCAGCTGGCGGCACCCTGAACTACGACATCACGGTAGAGAATAACGGTGACGGCTACGCGATTGATATACCGGTTTATGATGATTTAGTCTCTGTCATGACTCAGTCTATTAATGATACACCGACTAAAGCGTATTTGAGCTGGATTATTACTGCGAAATCTTATGCCTCTGACGGCTCAATTTCGACAAACAGTGATCCCGGCTTTACTGGTCAAATTGAAGGTAATCAAAGCAATAAACTTATCCTGGACGAGAAGGCTAAGCTGGCCCCACACGATAAGATCGTTTATAGCATTGCAGCGATCGTAAACCCCATTGCCGATGATGAAATCCGTAATGAAGTGACGGTCGACAGCGTGCTTTATTCCGACAGAGGCTCATACCCACGAGATTACTACTTAGTATTGGATAAGCGTGTTGATGGTCATAACGAACAAAACGCGTATACCGACACCACCAATACTGTCACTTATACGATCAGCATTACCAACCCAGCAGGGAACGGTTTCGCCTCTAACATCAATGTCAAAGATGAAATCAGCACCATAGAAGCTGAGCTCCTTCACGAGCCGGGTGAAACCAAGCCCGTGTTCTCATCGTGGACGATCAGTGCAGAAAGAGAGGCAGACTCTCCGTGGGTGAAAGCTGTGACTGACCCTGGATCGTTCTCGGATAACAATGATCTGGATGCCACCGCTCAGATCCCGCCAGGTGCGACGATTACTTATACCATTGTTGGGACACTCGATCGCAGTGTCGACAGTGAGATTCTTTGGGGAGCATTCACCAATACCGCAACAGTGACAGGACCAGATACTAATCTATCGGATACGGTACGTACCTATCCTAGCGAGCCGAATCTTGTAGTCGCTAAGACCGCTCAAAATACCGACTTTGTTGTAGGTGAGCGCGCTACGTTCGATATTTATATCTATAACCGCGGTGTTGGCTATGCAAATGACGCAACGGTACAAGATAGTATTTCAGCGCTTAACTTCTTTAATAGTTGGACAATTGTAGGTTCGACCAACACAGATAAACCGGGTTCTCGTTACGGTGACATTGCTAACGACACTGACATCGATACCGACGTTGATATCACTCCCGGAGGGTGGGTTCACTATGAGGTGAGCGGCATTGTTAAGTCTGACTATGAAGAAGAACAAGTATCGAACCGTGTTGATGTTTACGATCCTATTACAGACCGTGACCACAGCTCTTCCGCTCAAATAGATAACTCACACAGTACCTATGACATCAATGTTTCACTAGCTAAAACGACCGATGTTGTCCGTTACACACCGGGTGAAGATCTCACCTATACCATCGTTATTGGCAATAACAGCGACACTGATGAGACTGATCTTATCTTCATGGATCGCCTGAGTGAGATCACTACTACGCTAGCGAATGATAAAGATGGTGAAGTAGAAGATGTTCTTAATCAAAACCCGTTTGACTATTGGTCTGTTGATACTGGCTCTGGTTTTGGCCCTCAAACGACTGAAGATGTGGAGTTCCCAGTTTCAATTCCGGCCAAAGACTTTGTCACGGTGCGTATTAAGGCGCATGTCAAAGACAATGCGGTATCTAACGGTGTAGCGGACAGAGACGGCGGCATAATCCGCAACGAAGCCGTGCTGATTCATGATGATAATGCCGGTTGTACTGACGATTGTGAGTATGCCAAACGTGCCGTGGCTGAAAACCATCAGGTACATAATAACGGCGGCGTTGTTCGCACTACTAACATTAACCGCTACTCTCCGGGAGATGAGTTGACTTATACCATTAGGTACAACTCTCAAGATGGACATGGTTATCGAAACAACGTAGACGTTAACGAACTGATTAATGACATATCAGTGGAGCTACAAGATGGCAATTCAGGTAATCCATTTTTCGATGATTCGGTAGGTTCAAACAAGTTTACGGTGGCGGTTGCTAAGAGCGATCCTGCGAACGCGGGTACAACAGATGGTACCAAAGACGGTGATGTTGCGAACGACACTGACATCGTAACCTCGATTGATATCGATGCTGGCGAAGACGTGACTTACACAGTAACAGGTACCGTAAGACCGGATGCGGTCGGTGATATTCATTATCGAGATACCGTCGTGATTCCCGATGGCTACCATTTAGATTTTGATAAAACGACTGATGAAGCGGTGTACGAGCCCGCTCAAACCGTGACCTATCACTTAGTGATTGAGAATGACGGCAAAGGTAACGCTCACGATATTCCAATCGTCGATAACCTCGAAGATATTACGGTCAGCTTAGTGGATGGTAATACAGGACCAGCGTATTCAGATTGGACCATCACATCGATCGCAACTGGAACTGATTCTGAGTATGTGGATGCGGGCGCAGGTGCTGGCAATGTTTACACATCAACCAACAGTAACCTAAATGTTGAAGCCGATATTCCGATGGGCGCTAAGCTTGAGTACCAAGTTGTCGCGACCATCAATGACAAAGCCAATGGTGATGTTGTTAACGTTCTAACCGTTGATGGTGACACGATATCTCATGATATTCGTCAAGAAGCTCGAAAAGTTGATTTTGAAAAGAACATTCTGGCGTATTACGACACGGATGAAAACGAACTGGTTGGCGCAACTAACTACATGCCAGGTGGTTATGTTGAGTATGAAATTTTAATTGAGAACATTGCGAGCGCCCACGTTGATGATATGAGCTTGCGTGATGACATCGACCAAATTAACACTCAATACTTTGATGGAACGCGTGGCCCTGCCTTTGATAGCTGGACGATTGAAACATTCACTGATAGCTCAGGTATTTCCAACCCAGATGTTGATAACTCAATCCAAGACAATAAGCCGATTGATACTCACTTCGATATCTCGGCAGACAACTTTGGCCGAGCTGCATCGTCAGCGTTTGTCCGCTATGTCATAAAAGCCAAGATCAGTCCGAAAGCGGTTGGTTCTTTTACCAACAAAGCTTTCATCGACGAAGACAATGGCAATGAGTTGATCGCGGTATCGCCACCATCAACGATGGCGGATCCTGAAGTCACGTTCTCTAAAAAAGCGTTTTATGATGCAGGCTTCTCTTCGCAAAAAACTGAATATTCTCAAGCTTTTGGCGAGAGTGAGGTTTACTACCGCGTTGAGATTAAGAATACGGGGGATGGTATTGAATATGGTTCTCGCCTAGAAGATGCGATTTCGGAAATTCAAACTCGTATTGCAGAAGACAGCACCACAACAGGTGGTGATCCTGTTGGACAACCGTTCCTGGCTGGCTGGGAAGTTAGCCTAGATAAAACGGCTGCGACAGGCTCTATTACCGACGCGATTGACTTTGTACCGGGCAATAACATCGATATTGATAACGAGATCGTTATCGCGCCTCAAGAAAGCTTAACGTTCACTATTCATGCTCAAATTCGTGAAGATGCATTGGGTGACATTCAAAATAAAGCGACGTACGACGGTAGTGCTCGAACAGCGAATTTAATGCCGCTTGAAAATAATACCAGTGTTGAAAAACGTGTGGTGTCGATCAACGGCAACCCGTTCAGTGATGGTGATACCTATCTTCCGGGTGACGAAGTTGAGTATGAATTTGTAGTCACAAACCCTGAAAACGGTTGGGCGAATGATGTTCAGATCAAAGACACAATCACAGACATTCAAGTCGAAGTGATTGGCGGTAAAACGGAATCCGCTTTTGTTTCTGGCGATATCACCCATGAAGTCAGCAATGGTATTGATGCCAACGCTGATACTTATGTACCAAGCTACAACACCAGCGGCAACCTTGATATTGAAACCGATATTGCCGCAGGTGAAATACTGACGTTTAACTTAACGGGTGTTATCCGTGATGACGCTTTGGGAACTATCGAAGCCAACCGAGTGACGGCAGAAAATGAGTCTGCGACGTCAGAAACTATCCCACCTCAAGAAGCTGAGCTCGACTATTTCAAAACCTTGGTTTACACCGATGGTGAATCGGTTGGTTGTTCAGTTCCTTCAAACGATGGCAGTAGCTGTACCTACGCACCTCGCGGGGATGTTGAGTATCAAGTTACGCTAGAGAATACGGGTGATAGCATCGCGAATGACGTGAGTGTTATCGATGCTATTCATACCATCAAAACCGAAGATGGTGATGATGCGTTCTCTGAATGGACCACCGCGATTGCTGTGGAACCTGTTGGTTCTTATGACGTACGAGGTAACTACAACGGCAGTGTACCATTGAATGCAACTGTCGACCTTCGCCCAGGTGAGCACATTGTATTTGACGTGAAAGGCAGAGTTTCTACGTCAGCGACAGGTACCATCACCAATACAGCACAAGTGAATGGCGATAACACCAACGATATTGTCCTCAACCCTGGCCGCTCGAACATTCTAGTTGATAAGTGGACAGATACACCTATGTACGTACCTGGTGGAACGGTGAATTACTACATCGATATTACCAACGATGATGTGGATTCTGGCCTGTTTTCAATCCGCGACATCATCAGTGGCTTCGAAGTCGAAACTGTCGATGGTTCGATGCAAACCGCACTCACGGAGTGGAGCGTCGATTACAATGTGCTTTATAACTCGGCGCCATCAGACCCTGACGCTAATGATTTTTCAGAGTTAGATAAGCTAGTTGGTCAAAACAGTCCAGACATCGATTTACCTGTTGAATCGATCAAGATGGCTGGGCGTGACGATGCTGGTACGGGTGGTGGTGATAAGTACACAGCTGTCCGTATTCACGTTCAAGGTAAGGTTCGTGATGATGCGATTGGGCGCTTTACCAATACGGCTTATCTACGACATGGTTTGGACGATTCGAAGATCGCTCGCTTACGAGAAGGCTTTATCACTCCGAAGTCGGGTCAATTGGTTCTAACCAAAGAAACGACGCCAATTGCAGAACCTGATGCTAAGTATCAACCGGGTCAACCTATCTCATACAAGATCACCGTGGCTAACACAGGTGAAGGTTACCTTGTCGATCAAGTCCTGACGGATCGCATCGATACCATCATGACAGAGGTGGCTAACAGCCCAGATCAAGAGCAAGCGTTGACAGGTAATTGGATCATTAGCGACGAACAGCTTGATGGCAGTGGCGATCCAGCCCTGAACGCTCGCAAAGATGTGGTTAATAACGCACAGGGTTATAGTGCGACTTACAGCATTCACCCGGGTGACAGTTATTCATTTGTCGTGACCAACACTGTTAATGATAAGGCCAAAGGCGAGATCACTAACGTCGTTAAAGTTGATAGCGACGACGGTGAGCACTCTGCAGACGCGACCTACATTCCAGAAGATGCGCAAGTTGAGATCACTAAAGATGTCGATAAAGCAGAGTACCTTCCGGGAGAAACACTTCAGTACACCGTGACCGTTAAGAATAACGGCTTAGGTTGGGCTGAAGATGTTGCTATTGAAGATGCGCTGAAGTCGGTTGAAACCACGATTGCAGGTGGTACGACTGAACAAGCTTTTGACCCTGCTTCAATCCAAATATCGGCGGTATCGACAACCGGTGAAACCCCAGTACCGGATGCAACCCGTGGTGAAGACCTTCATGAGACGCTCGATATTGCGCCTCAAGACAGTATTGTTTTCACTATTCAAGTTTCGACTAATCCGTTGGCGACAGGCGATATTACTAACATCGCATCAGCGACCTTTGACGGCACAACATTTGATGACAGTGCTACCAGTACACCAGTGTTGGCGACGGTTTCGGTCAAGAAGACGGTTGATACGCCATCGTATGAAGTAACCAAGCTGATTAACTACGACATCACCGTAACCAACAGCTCTGATGCGTTTGCATCTGGTGTTCAACTTCAAGACATCATCAGTGACATTCAAGTCGACACGACCGCGGATAAACAAGAGTCGGCATTCCTACTATGGGAAGTGAGCTTTGACGCCTCGGATGATCGCTCTGTTGTCACTCCCAAGACGTTCGACTTGAGTGAAGACATCGATGTGAGTATGGATGTTGCGCCACAGAGCACTGTGACTTTCCATGTTAAGGCGTTAATTCGCACGACAGCGATTGGTGATATCAGCAATACGGCAACCATCACTTACAACGGTGCCCCACAAGACTCTACCGTTACGATTACACCGAAAGACTCTGAGTTTGTTGCGACCAAAACCAATGTCCAAACAGAGTATGAACCGGGTGGTGAGCTGGAGTTCTTGATCACCATAGAAAACACCTCGAACAACTACATCAGTGACTTAAGTGTTGTTGATGACATGAGCACGATAGAGGTGGGCTATTACGATGGTACCACTGGGCCTGCTTTTGTTGCTGGAACCACTTCTTTGGTTGTTGAGTCAACCACGGTAGGAACGACGACGGAGCAAATTAGCCCGATTGAGTACAGTGTGGATATTGCACCGCACGGCACAGTTGTGTTCCGCTCAAAAGGCACCGTAGTCGATACCGCGACCGGACACATCATTAATACTGCGCAAGTAGATGGCGGCGATGTTATCAGTCCTCCAGTTCAAACAGTTGCGGCTGTGGTTCAAGCTGAGCTGTTTACCGATGCCCCGTATTACGTGCCGGGAGAGCAGGTTGAGTATCACTTAGTGGTGCAAAACATAGGCCGAGGTATAGCCAAAGATGTCGCGCTTTACACCCAGTTCTCTGAATCCATGGGTGATCATATTGATGGTAATTTTAGTAATGCGTTTGATGAATGGACACTAACGGCAACATCAGAAGGGGCTGAAACTCAACCTGGCACCTTTGATGACGACAAAGACCTGTTCACCTTGGTCGACATCGCGCCGGGCGGCAAGATTGATTACACGTTCACATTGACGGTCAATGAAGACATGCTGACTAACATCGATGTGCTTGGTTACTACCTCGACTTAACTGGCAGCCCAGCGATGCGCGCTCGTTCTAAGGGCATGTTGGCGTCTGAAACCTCGATGCAGGCAGTGGCAGACCAAGTATCGGCTTTGGATTTACCGCCAGTGGGTGCTGATCTGGTTGTTGAAAAACGTTCAGATAAACCTGAATACACCGAAGATGACGACAGTGTCACTTATTACTTAGCCGTGACTAACAATGGTCAAGGTAACGCGGCCAATGTTCGTCTAACCGATGAGATCAGTGAGCTACAAAACAGCACAGGTAATAAAGTCTTTATCGATTGGACAATTGAAGGTGTGGAAGTCGACGACTCGGGCGCGGTTATTCAGCGTAATTCTTTCCCGTCGAATAAAGACTTAGACACCACCGTTAACCTGAAATCCAACAAACGAAATGCTTACGCGTTTGAAGTGGTGGGCACGCTAGGTAAGGGCTTGGATGATGACATTACCAATACCTTCACGGCGACTGAATCTGACGGTACTGAAACCAGCGACAGTGTAACTACTCACATCAAGAAGATTCCTGATAACTCTGGGGAGTTGGAGCTGACCAAGTCTGCGCTGCAAGATACCGCGCAAGTTGGCGATGCGGTTGAGTACGAGATCATCGTTGAGAACAACAATGAATCTTACTTTAAGAACGTGACGGTGGAAGACCGTTACCCAGGTGGTCTGAAATACATCGTGGATACATCAGAAGTTGTGCTAAGCGGCATTGATGGTGAGTTTGGTACAGAAGACGATCAGGTTATCTCTCAAGAGCCATCAGACACGGGCAAGTTAATGTTCACATCGTTGAACTTTGATCCGGGCGAGAAGCTGCGTATTCGTTACTTATTGCGTGTCTCGGTAGGAGCAACGTTTGGTGATTACATCAACACCGCAGTAGCAAAGGTTGATGGCACGGCTGTTTCTAATGAAGACACCGCCAAAGTAACCGTAGAGCCGGACAAGGTGTTCGATACCTCATCGATCATCGGTAAAGTTTTTGAAGATCACAACAAAGATGGATTCCAAGCCGATGCAACCGCGTTTGATGTTGAGCTAACTGCGAACTTAGCAACGCAAGGCTACATCGCTGATTCGACGCACATCATTCGTGATGGTCAAGACGTTGCTATTCAAGATGGTGCGATAACCACTGCACTTGAGCAAGGCTTGGATCTTGGTGATCTTTGGGGACATTCAGTGAACCGAACGCTGCCAGAAACCAGCAAAGTGGTTATTCAATTTAAAACTCGCACACAGCAGAGCTTTGATTTCTACGTCACGACCGATGCGGGCTCTCGCATCGAGTTCGACGCACAAGGTCAGATTCAGTTTAAGCATGAATCGGACAAGAAAAAGGGACTGAGTGCGGAAAACCTCAATGTAACCAGAAACCTATATCGCGATGGCGAGGATTACCTGTGGGAAATCGTTATCGAGAACAAAGGTATCTACGAAGATGGTATTCCGGGCGTTAAGTTGATGACGGTTGAGGGAATCGTTATTTACACAGACCAGTACGGTCGTTACCACGTGCCCGACCAATGGGTACTCAATAAGAAAGGTAAGAACTTCCTAGTGAAGTTGGACACTGATTCGCTCTCCACCTCCATGGAAGTAGTAAGCGAAAACCCGAAAGTGTTGCGAATTACCCCGAACAAGCTCACCAAGTTCAACTTTAGCGTTCATCGTAAAGACCAACAAAGTGAACAGAAGTAAGCCATTGGAACCGTATCTGGAAATTGTATGAAAGTATTTAGTAAGTCTCGTTTAGCGACGTGTGTGTTAACGGCCATTCCTGTGATGGCGGTAGCGAAAGACACAGGTAAGCTTGAAAAACTCGGTTCTGAGACGACTGGCATTGAAATCACTAAGCCGAACCAAGATCAAGATAGTTCGCGTATTTACCTAGAACAAGGCGCTATTTGGGCAAGCCGTGACATCACTCGCTTTGACCCAGTATTAGATGTCAGTGTCAGCGATGAGTTGGAAGTCGAGCAGGGCGCACTGCGAGACAGTGTCGGTTTCACCATCACGACTAACTATGGTTACTACATCAAAAGGTACCAGTTGGAAGTGTACCGAGTGGGTGACTTTGGCTTGTCTGAGCCAATCGCTGTGCTTGAAGGCGACAAACTGGCGAACGACTCTGACATCAATTGGGATGGTCAAATTGATGTTGATTATCAGTTTGAGGTCGGTGAGCAGCTGATGTTCCGCCTAAAAGCGTGGGACAAAGATGGCAACATGGATGTGACCACCGTTGGTGTGACTGACTTAGTCAAGCCGGACTCTAAAGTCGAGATCGATCGAAACGATAACGACGATGAAGAGAGTAAAGATAAAAGCTACGGCCAAGCTAAGTTGATGCGTCATAACATCCCGACCAATGCGGGTTTAGCCAAGTTCATTGGTACCGGTTTGAAAGGCGTTGATAAAGTTATCATCGGTGAAGATGAATTTGATGTCGAAGACGGCAACTTATACGCAGAGCAGTACTTACCTACAGACTCCTACATTTTCCCTACCAAGGTTGTGTTTGATAACGGTGATGAACGTCGTTACAAGCTTTACGTTCGTATTCCAGATACGTACTACGCACAAACCGGTTTGGCTGATCTTTATGTTGGTAAGAACAATGTGTCTGGTAATAGCGATGCATTAAGTGTGGATGACCAGTACCAAGATGACATCTATAACCAAGGTCGTTTAGCGTACTTTGGTCAGGGTAAATTTGGCGACAAACTTCGTGTAACGACTCACTTTGATACGCGAGAAAGTGAAATCAAAGACATGTTCAAACATCCCTTCGCCTCGGACGATTCGGATGTGTTTGATATCCTCGAAGACGACGATGAGCTTTATTACGGCAACTATGGCGATAGCTCAAACATCGAAAAAGTGGTCAACACCAAGGGCAAGGTTTACCTCAATGTGGAATACGATAAGTCTCAATACTTGTGGGGTAACTACAACACGGGTTTAACAGGCACCGAGAACAACGATTACAACCGTAGCCTCTATGGTTTCAAAGCTGATTATCGTACTCGCGATACTACACAATATGGTGAAGATCGCTTGAACGTGGTCGGTTTTACCGCAGAAGCAGATTCGTTGTATGCACACGATGAGTTCTTGGGCACAGGTGGTTCTCTGTACTTCCTTCGTCATGGTGAAGCGGTACCGGGAAGTGACAAAGTTTACGTCAAAGTAAAAGATGAATCTGGCCTAGTGCAGAATGAAATCCCACTTGAGCCTGGCGTCGACTATGACTTTGACCCGTACCAAGGTCGAATCATTCTGACTAAGCCGCTCGACAACATCCTATCCGATAGCTTTGGTAGCGTGATTGAAAACGGCGATGATTACGAAAACTTTCTGGTTGTCGATTATGAGTATGTTCCACAAGGTTCAGATTCATTAGATGCGATGTCTTACGGTGGTCGTGCTAAAGGTTGGATCAACGATTACGTTGGTGTTGGCGTGACGTATGCGACTCAAGAAAAGGACAACCAAGACTACGAGTCTTACGGTACGGACTTAACGCTACGTGCCACTGAAGGGACTTACATTAAGGCTGAGTTTGCGCATAGTGAAGGTAGGCAAACCGAGTCGAATTTCGTCTCTACTGATGGTGGTTTAACCTTTACGCCCATTGGCGACACGTTGGAAGACCGCGAGGGTGATAGTGTCCAAATCACAGCTGTCACCAGCCTTTATGATCTTGCTCCAACCATTTTTGGTGCTGTTGGTAATGACCTGAAGCTTTGGTATCGAGACAAAGACGCGGGATACAGCTACGCAAGCAGCAGCGATGATTTAGAGCAAGAGGCATACGGTGCTGAACTTCGTTTGCAAGCTACCGATCGCTTGGCGGTTCTCTCTCGCTTCTCGACCAATGAAGAGCGCGATGTCGATGGTAATCTAGAAACAGATACTGAAACGATTGAGATTGAGACTCAAGTTAAAATCACCGAGCACATTAAGGTTTCGGCGGCAGGGCAACAAACTGAAGAGCTTAACCAAAACGACGAGCACAGTGATGCCACCTTAGCGGGTGTGCGTTTGGAATACATGTGGGACAGTGAGAACAGCGTTTACGTCAAAGGGCAAAAGACCGTCGACCAGTCGGATGACTATGATGAAAACGACAGCGCGTCGATTGGTGCTGAATTCCAAGTGTTGGAAGACTTGTCTCTTGGTGGCGAATACACCGATGGCGACCGAGGCCAAGTAGCAGAAGCGACTGTGACTTACGATGTATCCGATGACCATTCAACCTACGTAACTTATGTAGATGATAACTACGAAGGCCAAAGCAACGTGATTGTTGGTCAGCGTGCAGATCTCACCAGCAGTGTCGATTTTTACCAAGAGAACCAGTTTGTTGATGAAAATGATGGTCATGGCCGTATCGACTCATACGGCTTTGGCTACGATGTGACGGAAGATGTCGAGATGGGGATTGGTTATCAGCTTGGTGAAATTGAAGATGACCAGAACATTACCACAGAGCGTGAATCTATCAGCTTCAATGCCTCAATTGACCTAGATGACATAACCCTTAGCCACAAATTTGAATACCGAGTGGATAAGAGTGAAGACGACCCTGACATCGCTCAGCGAGAACTGCAACAAATCGTGACGACCAACCGTTACACGCATCACTTAACGGAAGAGTACACGCTATTTGGTAAGTACAACTACTCCATCACCGAAAGCGAAACCACGGGCGAAACCATGGCGCAATTTACCGAAGCCACTGGCGGCCTCGCGTATCGTCCGATCTACAACGATCGACTCAACTTACTGAGCCGCTACACGTATATTGCAGATTTCGATCAACTGGATCGCGATGTGGATTATCAAGACGAAACCAGTCAGATCATTGAAGTTGAGGCGATCTATTCGATTGACCAACACTGGGATGTCGGTACTAAGTACGCCCATAAAGACAAACAGCAAGCTTTTGAACGAGCATCTGGTTCGAATGAGCTGGTTAAAAGCGATATCGACCTATACGGATTAAGCGCTTCTTACCGTGTGATGAAAGAGTGGGATGTGACGGGTGAATACCACTGGAAAACAGACACACTCAACGATGAGCTAGAACACGGTGCGTTAGTTTCGGTGAACAAGCACATCGGCGAGAACTTCAAAATGGGGATTGGTTATAACTTCTCTGCGTTTGATAGTGACTTAACCAATGATGACGACTACGACGCATCCGGCGTGTTTATTAACTTAGTCGGTAAGATCTAAGCATGCCCCAAAGTGGGTTGAAAGTTAAGAGTTGAGAATTCAAAGTGACAGTAAAGAGTAAGATGAAAACAATTATTTTCCTAATAAGCGCAGTGATGAGTACTTTGCTGCTGTCCGGCTGTGCAACCGACACCTATGTGAGCCAGGAGAACCGAGACAAGTTCGCAGGCATCGATGTGTCTAAGTTTTTAATCAGCGAGTGTTTGGCGCCAGAGCGTGAGGTGCACATCGCCATCGCAGAGCATTTTGCGTTTGATAAATACCAATTACGCGACCTCGATAAGATCAACTTGGATACCTTTGTTAAAGAGATCAGAGGCCTCGAAGGGCGTATCACGATTGTCGGCCATACTGATTACAAAGGTTCTCTGGAATACAACGAACGTCTTTCACAGCGCCGTGCTAAATCGGTCGCAGATTATTTGAAAGGGCAACTAGACCCAACGCAATATGACTGGGAAGTGAAACATCTTGGTGAGACTCAACCTCTTCTGTTTGGTAAGACAGATAAAGACCGAGCGGAGAACCGCCGTGCATTTATTGTGTTTGAAGAAGCTCAGAAGTACGAAGAGATGCCTTTCTGTGAGCCACCAAAACCAGAACGTAAAGTTTATATGGCAATGACGCCACACTTCGATTTCGATAAGTCAGTACTCAAGCAAGAAGATCTAACTCAGTTAGATGACTTCACAACGAAGTTGAGCGGCCTGCAAGGCAGCATAATGGTGGCAGGGCACACCGACCAATCGGGTTCACTTTCTTACAATGAAAAGCTGGCAGAGCGCCGCGCAGAAACGGTGGTTGAATACCTCAAAACCAAACTCGATCCTAAGCAGTTTATCTGGGAAGTGAAGTCATTTGGTAAGTTGCAGCCTGCGATTAATGAACGCTCTGAAAAAGCCGATGCATTAAACCGCCGCGCGTTCATTGTGTTCAAAGAATCTGATATTACCGCCGAACAGCAAGCTCTTGCTGGCAGTGAACAAGAAGCGGTGAGCAGCGAGAGCGATTAGAGTTCACCGAAGAATAACGAATAGTTGCCTTTACAATAAAACGCAAAAAGCCCCATACGTTGGGGCTTTTTGTTGCTCGCTCTACGGATTAAGTCGGGTCGAAGATCTATTCAGATGGCAAATTTTGCTTTAACTCTAAAAGCATTCGATAAGCACTTTCGCCAGACATTTCGTACGGGTTAAATTGATCAGATGTTGAAAACTGTAAGTTCAACAGCTCGGTTAAATTGGACTGCGGAATGTCTCCCATCGACCAGTCTCCAAATTCTCTGCTATCAACCTCTTTAAAATAAAGTATTGCGACGTGATTGTGTCTCTCGTCGTTAAGAATATGATTGTATGTGTGGTTAACGGCCTCTCTAGACCCTTCAATACATTGAAGAAAGTACTTTTGATTATGGCTGAGAAGCCCCGTTAAATGGCTTTGCCGATTATGATCTCGCGAGATAGCGAGTATCTCCTCCAATGCTTTGGAATCACAACATTCGGAAAGCGTACTGACATAAATTAACCGAGTTAGGAACATAGGCATCATTTCGGATTTTTGTTCAAAGGGTATTAATAAATATAAGCCAAGCTCATGGAATTGCGAGTTATTGATTTAATTGTCACTCGGTGGCTTTTGAAAAGAAGAGGATGGGGATGAAGTAGAAAATGGCAGGTTGCAAGATACGCTAAAATGACTCGAATGTTGGCCATTCAATTATTTTAGCGACCTGCTTGTGAGCTCGTTAGTTGTTTAGAATTGAAATCGATTCAACGTTTGAAGACGCATCAAAACGAACATTGACCAACACACTCTCTCGTTCGAAAGTCACATCATCAAAGTCAGTAGCCGCGATCTTGAATCCATTTCTTGCGAATAAACTCGTCACTGTTGTTCGTTGTTTCTGTTCCATAGCGCATGTCAGTAGTTCATTCATCGTGATCTCCATTAGGTAACCGTGTGCATAATGTAAGCGTACAGTCTCTTTGTTATGAGATCAATTGCTTAATCGATAAGCTATGTTGATATGTTCAATTGAATGATTTTGGTATTCAAAAAATCGATAATCAAGAGGGAGGGTGAATGTTCTGATTATGGAAGATGGGGTGTTATGTGACCGTGGTTCAGCATTCCTAGAGCGTGAGATTCATTGCAAAAATCTCGTTGAAATAAGTAGTTACAAAGCAGGGTGAACCATGCCCGCTGTTTAGTATGTTCGGTCGATTATCGGAATCACTATCGGCCTATATCTAACTTAACTAAAGTACATCGATTTACAATGAGTCGACTCCTCAATAAACCTTCTTTTATCTAAATTTTGTATGCTAAGTGATGTTGTTATAATTGTTATTAATTGCATAGGCTTGATTTTAATATTGGTTTGATTTATAAAATAAGCGTTCGTTCATTAACTTCATGATTGTATTAGTTTTTACTAACCTTTAATGACATGGAGAAAGGCGATGAAAAAGAATCAAACACGCAACAAGTTAGCGAATTTAGTGCGACTTCGTAGGTCATACAAAGCATCAGACTTTCTGGTGGGTTCTGATGAACTCCGAGTTAAAAAAGATGTGTATAGCTTACGTAAAATCAAACAGTTAGAAATTCGTCAATTGGGTCTTAAAGAAAACGCAATCAATATCGTTTCGTTGGCTTTAGTCCTCTCGGCGGCGACTTGGGCATTTGTTCCTCAGTTCGGTTTACCAATGCTTGCACTGACCTTTATTTTGGCGTTTGTTACATGGCGACGATATGAGTTGCGTGCAGAGTTTAAAGGGGCCGATGAAACTGGCGACCATTGGGTTTCCGTGGCGCGCGGTTGTACTCGAGAAGAGTTCAAAGTATTGAAAAACGTTGAATTGGCTTTACGCGATCAGCTGTCTTAGTGGCTAGATCTGTTAAGGTTAAGGTCTTATAAGCGTTAAGCTCCCATAATCAACAAGGCTCGTCATTGTATGGCGAGCTTTTTATTTTCTGAAAAACACAGGTAGTGCAGGTTACTTTGAGAGGCCAATGCTTATATGTGTAATGGGGGTTGATATGAATCTTAAGTCACGGCGTTTTTGATGCTCTTTGTGGTTTTGAATATAGGGAGAGGGTGGAAATGAATACACGAGTCAGTGAGAGTTCTTTTAAAAGGCTCATCCAGTTAGTTGGTTGTGTTTTGATTATAGTGTTGAGCAATAGTCGACTCTCCAATGCTCAAAGCATCGAGTTTCCTACTTGTGTACAGAGCGAGGTTTTGAATACAGAAGTCCACCTTTATGTTGATGAATCGGTGTTAGATGAATATTCCAAAGCATTTATAGCCTCTAAAATAGCGACATGGGAAAGCTATTCGAATCTGGTGTTAAAAAACTCCTGCGTCCCTATGACGAGAAAAGTCACTAAGGTGACTTATACGTCTGAAATCGACAGCCTTTGGTTTCAAGATTTGGGCGCAGCAGAGAGGTTATTAAAACTCTCGATGGAAGAACCGATTCCAGAAACAACAGAAGACGGCGTCCCCATTTTTACTGGGATAGTATTTTCTAATTATAATTTTAGCTTTGAGTCTGATTATTGTGGTATGTCTTCTTCGGTATCCTACTTTTTTTCTTTAGCGATAAACTGCCCTGATTACTTAATGGAGCATGAAATTGGCCATTTAAGTGGTGCTAATCATGACTATAAAACGTTATTGAAAGATTTTGATAGTATAGAAAGTTACATTTCTGGAACGTATCCAAGAGCTCCTCAATATTCCTTCGGTACAATTTGTGCTGACAGAGGCACAGTGATGTCTTATGAGCGAGATGTTATACCTGCATATTCCAGCCCGGACATCAGAGTAGATGGCACAAAGTGCGGGGATAGCAAATACCACAATAATGCGAGAGTGCTTAGAGAGTTCGCACAAGCTTATTTAATCCCATGATTGCCTAGTTGGTAGCCTGTTGTTTTATCGAACGTTATAACGCGTTCAATTCAAAGTGTTTGTCCTGTGATCTTTAAATTTGGAACGAGCGTATTTCTCCCAGTTTATTAAGGAAGAGTATGTATGATGTTATCCAAAGAGAATGAATCAAGAATTATTGAAATGGCGTGGGAAGACAGAACGCCGTTTGAAGCAATAGAACAGCAATTTGGTTTGAATGAATCGCAAGTGATTCGTTTTATGCGTAGCCATCTCAAGCTTGGCAGTTTTAAGCTGTGGCGCTCACGTGTTTCTGGGCGCTCGACCAAGCATGTAAAACTGCGCAGTTCGGACGTTTCGAGAGGTTATTGTCCGACTCAGTACAAGCATCGTTAAAAGAGGGGATGCCCAGCAAGTATCCCAAATCAACACACAGATATGGGAAATGAAAGGAATGAAACAATTTTGCGCTCTACTTTTGGTGCTGCTTAGCTTCGGCATCAGTCATGTTCAAGCGAATGATACGCGACTTAAGCAAGCTTACGAAGATCACCAAAGCGACGTTCAGGTGCGCGGATCGGGTACGGTGTATCGAGTACTTCCTGATGATAATAAAGGCTCTCGACATCAGAAATTCATTTTGCGACTCGATAGCGGACAAACCTTGTTAGTCGCACATAATATTGACTTAGCGCCTCGTGTTCAGGGACTGGCAAAGGGCGATCGAGTTGAATTTTATGGTGAATATGAATGGAACAATAAAGGTGGCGTAATGCACTGGACGCACAAAGACCCTCGTAATCATCACACTCATGGTTGGTTGAAGCATAACGGGAAAGTATACGAGTAAACACCTCCGCGACTTTTCCCTTCAAGGCTATAAGATAAAAAGGAATTTTGATGTTTAAGCTGGAAACTGACAGGTTGATTCTTCGAGATATGAGTCTCGAAGACGAGTGTGCCTTTGTTGCGATGTCTCAAGACGCTAAGTATCAGCGTTTCTATGATGAAAGTGATTGCGAACCTAACAAATATCGAGAGCTAACTCAGTTGTTTGTTGCGCAGGCTTTGGAAGTCCCACGCCAGTCTTTTCAATTAGCGGTTGAAAGCAAAGACTCGGGGAAGTTTATTGGAACTGTTTGTTTACGTCTTGAACGCGATAAACAAGCTTCAATGGGCTGTGCTTTATCGAGGGAAACTCAGGGAAAAGGGCTTTCTATAGAAGCTTCTGAAGCCCTCGCTGATTTTGGTTTCTCAGAGTTAGGCATACACCGCATCTACGCCGAAACCATCAGCAAGAACTTGGCTGCCATTAAATTATGTAAGTCACTAGGAATGAAACAAGAAGCGTGTTTTAAAGATCATCGATTCTTCAAAGGTCAATGGTGGGATACAGTTGTGTTGGCGGTTCTACGTTCTGATTGGAAAAAGGCTTAGTGATGGAAAGTGGTATGCAGAAGCTAGATAGAGGGCTCGATAGAGAAGGGTTCATTCAAAATCTTTATTCGCCAAAGAACATTGCGCCTGAATTTCAAGAAGTGGTGTCAGCAGTCGTTGATTCGCTGCTAAGAGAACTTCCAGGTCAAGTTGATGGTATCTACTTGTATGGAAGCGTGCCTAGAGGAACAGCCATTGTTGGTCGCTCTGATTTGGATGTTTCTATCGTACTTGCTACGCCTGTTGGTCAGAGAGAAAAGGAAGTATTTAACCTACTTTCCGACACCATACCCCAAACCTATCCGCAAGTGACCAAGCTTGATATCGATCCTGGCTTCCTGCGGGATGTTCTGCAACCCACGGAAAAGTATCACTGGCACTTTTGGATCAAGCATTGCTGCTGTTGTGTTTGGGGGAATGATTTATCTAATGAGTTCCCACTATACAAACCAAGCATTGAAATCGCTCAAGCTCTCAATGGTGACTTGTCTACTTTTCTTGAGCAAATGCCCTCGAGTTTCAAAACAATGACTGATGCGGATGTCGCTAAGGTGATTGGAAAGAAGTTGGTTCGAGTTGCGTATTACTTTGTGGCTGAGCAAGACGGCAGCTGGTACACCAACCTGAGCCAGTGTGCTGCAGTCGCCAAGCGCTATTACTCCAATCAAAGCGACGATATTGAGCTAGCTCATCAATACGCTCTCGGAAATTTGATATCTAAAACAGAAGCTTTTGAATTGTATGAAAGGCTGAGTAAAAAGCTTGTTGTAAATTAAGCATTAACACAAGCTAGAACAACAAACTTAACTACCTTTGTAACGGCTTTAGGAAAATTAGATGGATGTCCACGAGTGTGTTTCTTTTATCATGCTGAAGGAATCGCAGGTATTACTAGAAAAGCGTAGTGAGTCTAAGGAGACCGATCCCGGCTTAATCACTATACCTAGCGGCCATATTGAACACGGTGAAAACCAGGTTCAGACACTCTTTCGTGAGATCGATGAAGAGCTTAATGTTGTTCCGATTGATTACCAATACTTGTGTTCGCTTTACCATCCTACGAAGGAACTTCAGTTGATTCATTATTTTATCGTGAGTGACTGGGAAGGAGATATCACCGCTCAAGAGGCTGATGATGTTAAGTGGTATTCACTAGGTTCAGCTCCTGTTGGTATAGCAGCCGATGGTATTGCTTTGAAAGAAGTAGAGCGCGTGGGTAGGTATCTTTAGTTTGGATTCGATAACATGTTTTCGACGTTTTTGAGGGCTCAAAAACGGTGAAACCCCGATGTTGGTAGCATCGGGGTTTCGAATTTCTAGATTTCTCGACTGGTAAGATCGATTATCTTTTCTATGCAGAAGGCTGGATTAATCCAATCTTATTCCTTGGTAGGGAATTAGATACGGATGAAGTCCATGTGCTCAACTTTTGGCTTGAACGCGTGACGTTGAACGTCTTGTGGCTTAACCTTAACTTCTGCGCCGTCAATCAGTAGAGTGATTGCTTCGTAGAATTCAGGCTTATCCATTTGGTTGATCACTTCAGCGTGAACAAGTTCGATAGCTACAGCTTCAGCTTCGCCACCGTAGATTACAGCTGGGAATTTACCAGCGTGACGTAGGCGGCGGCTCGCACCTTTACCTAGTTCAGTACGTACTACTGCTTCAAATTTCATAGTTTTACTCTCAAATTAGTAAAAATTAACTTCACACCTCAATGCGACCTTGAGTGTGTGGTAATGCTTAAACATAAAAGTTCATGCTTAAGCGAGCGCGGATACTAACATCACATTCCAATATGAGCAAGTCAGAAGCCCATCTCAAAGTGAATTTCCTTCGATAATGGGTTCGTTTGGAGATAAAACGTTCGCTAACGCTTGTTTAGCGCATTTTACTCCCTTTTACATCGCAATCCTTATCTATTTATATCACTGCTAAATCATCAAGTTAATGAACGGAAAATGAATGTTTGCCTAAGACTTGGTTAAGTCTTAGTTCGTTAATCTTAGTGTCAATTAAACAGCAGAATGAATAGGTGAAAATATGGAACCGGTAAGCATTGTCGTAATTACGCTAAACGAAGAGAAACGCATTAGCCGCTTAATGGAAGAGTTGAGCGTGCAAACCCACCAAGAGTTTGAAGTGATTGTTGTCGACTCGAACAGTGAAGATAACACCCGAGAAGTCGCACAAGCCTATGAAAGTGCATTGCCAAAACTGACAGTCCACCATATGCAAGAACGCGGTGTTAGCCTTGGTCGAAACACCGGGGCTGCTTTGGCGCAATACAACCGAATCCTTTTCTTAGATGCTGACGTGAGCTTGCCTCGAAACTTCCTTGCGAAAGCGCTTTATGAACTAGAAGAGAAGAAGCTTGAAGTGGCGGGTGTGTACATGAGCTCGAAAGGTTTGCCGCTTGTACACAAGTTTGGTTACGGGCTTTTTAACGCAGGCTTGTTTACTACTCAGTTCTTTTTCCCGACGGCGATTGGCGCATGTATTTTCTCGACTAAACGGGCGCATGATGAGATCGGCGGTTTTGATGAAGAGATCGTCCTGTGTGAAGATTGTGACTACGTAAAACGTGCGAGCAAAACATGGCGATTTAGATTCCTAAATATGACTTTTGGTTTTGACCCACGTCGCTTAGACCAAGATGGCGTTGTGAAGACAGGCTCTACTTATCTTAAAGCCAATGTAAGACGCTTCTTTAAAGGAGAAATGCGTAATAACGAGATGAACTACAAGTTTGGTCACTACAAAGAACAGTAAGCGTTGAGGTTGTTATGTTTGATGGACTAGGGTTGTTTCTGGGAGCATTGGGTGATGCTCTCATTGGCCCAAACCTATTTGTACCGGGAGAGCCGTTCTTTATCGCAGCGGGCTTTCAACTGTATTCAGGTGCATGGATGGCGTTGGTTTTGGTGATGCTAGGTGGTTTGCTTGGTGATCAACTCAGTTATTTCATTGGTTATAAATACGGTGTTAAGGTGCAACGAAGGCTCATTAAGTTTCGCCCTAAAACCAAAAGATTAATTGCGCGCTGCCGCTATCTGGTTGCTCGCAAAGGCACATACATCATTCTTTTTGCTCGTTTATTAGGGCCTATCGCTTGGGTTGTGCCATTTATAGCTGGCTCGCATCGTGTACCGTGGCGTAATTTTAGTGTGTTGGCGTTTATCGGTTTGGCCCTTGGTGGAGGGCAGTTCATTGCTTGGGGCATGTTACTGGCGCACGGCGTTGAAAACTTCCCGTGGCTTAATAGCCTTAAGATATTTATCTCGGAGCATAATAGCTTGATCGTTGGTGTGTTCGCGGTATTAGTCTTCACCATTATCGGTTACCGAATGAAGTGGCGATGCTTAGTACTTAAGTCTAGTGCGCTGTTGTTGGCGTGGGTATTGTTTGCGAACTACGCTCACTTTTTCTGGAAAGCGGATGACTTTCAGAATCAACCAGAGACGGCTCAAATAAACAAAGTCGACTGGAACTCGGTTACCTATAAAGCGTTCCCCGGTAAATCTTCGTTCTACTCGGCGCAAGCGATCAACGTAATTTATGTTGGAGCAACCCCAAGAGACTTAATGAAGCAATTAGGCTGGATAGAGAATCAAACCTTCTCTCGAAATGAGATTGAATGGGTTGGTTATCTCGCATTGCTTAGAGAAAAAACGCCGCCAGTGTCTGATTTATATTGGCGAGACAAGCCGCAAGATATGGCTTTTCAATTGCCGGGTAACCTGATGAAGCGCAGCCATATTCGTTGGTGGCGTGCAGGTGTTGATATTAAAACTAACCAGCCTCAGTGGTTAGGCGCAATTAGCTATGATGATGGCCTTAAAGTCACGCCTTACTCAGGCATTGTGACCGTGCTTCATAACATTGACCCTAATGTTGATGAAGAGCGAGATCGGCTTGCTAATCAGATACGAACGTTACTACCAGACATCGAGTTAGACAAGTACCCATTAGCAACGGTGGAAGTGATCAATGACGATCATGACTATTACACTGATGGCCGGGTATTAACGATTGGAGCAACGACCCTTAGTGATAATTCACAAACTTTGGATGTTGCTGTGAACGATATATAGAGTTGTATATAAGGTCGATAGAATTAAGCCCTAGCATTACGTTAGGGCTTATTGTGTTTAACTTTTACTTAGCTTGTTCAGCCTTTACTTACTTTAAGCACCAGAGAAGCTTTTAAGCCGCCCATTGAGCTCTTGCTGAGCGTTAGGCTGCCTCGGTAACTGTGTGCCATTTCATTTACGATATTAAGCCCTAAGCCTGTTCCTGGTGTGGTTTCATCAAGTCGGACGCCACGTTTGGTCACTTGCTCAAGCTTCTCTTCAGGAATGCCTTGGCCATCATCTTCAATCACCAACTCTATGTTGCCATCGTCGAGTTCATTTGCATGGACGCGAATAATGCTGCCAGCCCACTTGTAACTGTTCTCGAGTAGGTTGCCGACCATTTCATCAAGGTCGGTTTTTTCTACCGCCACTTCAATCTCAGAGTCTAGCTCGTTAATTATGGTGACTTCGTTGGCTGCGTAGACTTTATCAAACGCCATTGAGATAGCTTCAACACGCTCACAAGGTGAAGACTTCACCGAAAGAATGTTCATTGCACCTGCCATACGAGCGCGGCCAAGGTGATAATCAATTTGGCTTTGAATCTGATGAATGGGCTGTTGCAGCAGTGCCTTGTCATCCTCTGGAAGTCGCTCTATCTCATTTTTTAGAACTGAAAGCGGTGTTTTCAACGCATGAGATAAGTTACCCGCGTGGTTACGAGCTCGTTCTAATAACTCTTGATAGTGAAAGAGCAGGGCATTGAGGTCAGAGACTAATGGAGAAACCTCTTTCGGGTAGTTATCGCTTAACCCTTGTTGCTCGCCGTTTCTTAGCATTACCAGTTCGCGTTGCATCTTGCTGAGCGGTAATAACGACCAACTGACTTGAATACCGATCAACATCAGCACGCCAACAAACAGCAACATTAGGATCAACCAGACTTGACCAGTAAGCTCTGTCAGTGTGGATTCTAATGGATCTTCATCAATACCAATGGTGATCGTGACAGGGTCGTTCAGTTCAGGCAGGTAGATATCTTGCTCGATGTAAATCAGCTTTTCTTTCTCTGGCCCTTTGACTGATGTGTGAATCGGTAAACGCTTGATGGTGAGGTCTTTATCCCATAGCGAGCGAGATCGAATGATCTGCTCTTGGGTAGCGGCGCGCCAATAAATACCACTGTAGGGCTGGTTGAACCTAGGATCAGACAGACGCTCTGCCATGATCAGGTTACCACTGTCATTGGTTTCGATATTGGCGGTTAACTCATCCATGGTTAAGCCAAGCTGCTGCTTCATGTCATCGACGAGGTAGTCGTTAACCAGTTTCGGAATCCCGACACCAGCCGCTAATATCATCGCACCTAGCCAAAAAGCCGCAGCAAGGAGCAAGCGGCTTTTTAAACTGATGTTTTTAAGTGTTCGTTTCTTTAGATTCATGCATTTCCAACCTGCCTTTGCTCATCGTAACTTATCGTATTGCGATGATCAGAACAGGCTGTCCACTTAATTAATAGTTGCTCTTGGCGTGATTGACGACTGAGCTATTCAGCATTCAGTTGGTAGCCAAGGCCACGAACGGTTTTGATGATCTTTGGTGCGATTTTCTTACGAATACGACCGATGAACACTTCAACCGTGTTTGAGTCTCGGTCGAAGTCTTGCTTGTAGATATGCTCAACCAACTCAGTGCGCGAGATAACCTTGTTTTGGTTATGCATGAAGTACGCGACAACTTTATATTCCAGCGCCGTGAGGCTAACTGCTTGACCTTGCCACAACACTTTAGAACTGCGTGTGTCTAGGCTTAGATCACCGATTTGAAGTATCGGAGCAGCACTGCCTGATGCTCGGCGCAGTTGAGCTCGGATACGGGCAATCAGCTCGACCATCTCAAATGGCTTAGTTAGGTAGTCATCAGCACCGGCGTTCAAGCCCTCAACACGTTGAGTTAGCGTGTCACGAGCACTTAAGATAATCACTGGCGTGTTGATGTTTTCGTCTCGAATGCCTTTTAATACCGTTAGGCCGTCAAGCTTAGGTAAACCTAAATCGAGGACAATCGCGTCCCATTCTTCTGACGTTGCACGGTAGAGTGCGTCGATACCATCTTGAGAGAGCTCTGGAACCCAGTCGGCCCCCTCAAGTGTTTCAATAATTTGTTGGCCCAAACGAGGCTCATCTTCAACGACTAAAATTTTCATAATTGTTCTTCTTAATTCTTGTAATGACTGTTCGTCGTGCTTAGCTCTTCGTCGTACGTAACTAGTCGCCGTGTTTAATTGCGTCTTTAAAGTTGCGGCCTTTAATCATAAGCATTTCTAACGTCTCAGCGTTGTATTCGACTTTGATGATGTTGTTTTGGTAATTGATTTTTAGTTCATACACCCAAATGTCGTCATCTTCTTCTAGTTCGACTTTAATGATTCTGCCATGAAGATCGTTTTCAACCGCTGCATACATTTCTGAGAAAGGGCGAATGTAGCCTTCTCGTACGGCTTCGTAGACTTCGTCTTGATCTTCTTCAAATTCGATGCTGGTTCCTGCTTTGTGAACGTCCTGTACTAATTCATGACCGTTATGGTGTGAGTCAGCCCATGCACCAGCAGAAACAAATAAGCCTAAGCTTATAGAAAACAAAGAAATCATAGTTTTACTAAACATAGCGAATCCTAGAGAAGGTTGATAGCGTTCAGTATAAAAAAGTAATTCTGAACAGAAAGTGAACCTGATTAATAATGAGAATTTGATACCGAAAAACTTAACGCTTAAATGGCGCAGGCTTTAATACATAAGATTAATTACCGAGTGTTAAGAACGTAAGACTTACCTTTATTCTTAACTTTAACGCTGCTGTAGTTCGTCTTCGAATATCTTGTCTCTCATTTTCCAAAAGCGTCCGACTTTACGTGCAATCACGAATTGAGGTGGGCGGAATCTATGTTGGTGAGCAACCACTTTCGTCGGTGAGGCTTCTTCAAAAGGGCGATGTCTGTCTGCAAGGTGAGGGCGAACAAATTGGTCTTTGAAGTTCTGCTTCTGCTTTTTGGTGGTTAATGACCAAAACTCATGCACTTGCGCTTGGTTTTCACCGCGATAGGTGACCTTAAGTTGTGATTTACCTTTCTCGTCTTTAAGCACGTTGAGGTCCATTTCTAAACATTCAAATACCAAGGCATCTTTTAGATTCAGTGCTTCTTTCAGTTTTTTGTCTGGGTCGACTAAGGTTGCATCACACTCATGGCAAATGCGCGCGGCAATGTCGTTGTCCGCACCACATTCACCGCAATATTTCGCTCGGAAACGATAGTTGCAGTGTTCGCGTTCGCCCGTGTCTTCATCGGTAAAGTAGCCTTGGCATTTACGACCAAAGTGCTCCAGCAAGAAGCCATTGCTGTCTAGCTTGCCCCAAAAGTTGTTATTGAAGCCGCACGCCGGGCAAGGAATGGTGATGATTTCACTGTCTGAATCGGGTTTAGGGTCGCCGACCTCAGGTTGGTAAAGGTCGTAACTGTTGCCCGCATAGTCGAGCACCAAACACTCTTTTTTACCCGGAGATAGGCGTAAGCCACGGCCAACGATTTGTTGATACAAACTGATGGATTCTGTCGGGCGCAAAATCGCGATTAAATCGACGTGTGGCGCATCAAAACCTGTGGTTAATACCGATACGTTAACCAAGAACTTGATTTTACGTTCTTTGAAGTCGCTGATTATTTGGTCACGTTCGAGAGTTGGTGTATCACCAATCACAATTGAAGCTTCACCTTCTGGCAATAAGCCGAGGATCTCTTGTGCGTGTCGAACGGTCGCAGCGAACACCATGATACCTAGCTTGTCTTGGGCTAGGTGAATAATCTGATCGACAATCTGCGGGGTCGCGCGTTTCGATTGCTCGATCACCATGTCGAGTTCTGCTTCTTTGTAGCGACCAGTGCTCGCGGGCTTTAACTGGGAGAAGTCGTAGCTCAACACGGGTGCATCAATCATACGTGCTGGTGTGAGAAAGCCTTCGTCGAGCAGGTAACGAATCGGCAGCTCAAAAATACAGTCGCGGAAGAAGCGAGGCTCATCTGAACGCACTTGACCGCGAGTATGGTATTGATAAATCCAACCCATCCCAAGACGATATGGGGTAGCCGTTAATCCAAGTACCTTGATACCAGAATTATTCTCGCGCAAGTGAGTGATGACTTTCTGATAACTACTGGTCTTTTCATCGGGAACACGGTGGCATTCGTCGATAACCAACAGTGAAAATTGGTTAGAGAATGAATCGAGATTTCGCACCACAGATTGCACGGAAGCAAACACGACTTGTTGGTCGGTCTCTTTGCGTCCTAAACCCGCAGAGAAAATCGAGCCTTTCAGCCCGTAACCTTCATACTTTTCATGGTTCTGTTCAACCAACTCTTTTACGTGAGCAAGCACCAACACTCGACCTTTCGCAAGCCTTGCTAACTCTGCAATCACAAGGCTTTTTCCTGCACCTGTCGGAAGCACGAGCACTGCCGGAGTTTGGTGTTTTCTGAAGTAATGAATCACTGATTTTACAGAATCAGCTTGGTACGGGCGGAGTGTATACATATCGCGTCTTGTAAGAAGGAAAACAAATAGTGTGAAATAGCTCAACTAATTGAGCAAAGGTGACTATAATACCCGACTTAGATTAGTTGAGGTATTCATGCGTTTAGATAAATTTCTGTGCGATGCATTAGGCGTCACTCGAAGAGAAGCAACACACTTATTAAAATCCAAGGCAGTGACAGTAAATGATGTCATTCAAAAAAGCGGTTCACTCAAGGTAACTGAAGAGTGCGTTGTCGAATGGCAAGGCAATGAACTGAATGTTCACGGCCCACGTTACATCATGCTTTATAAGCCTGAAGGCTTTGTTTGTTCGCATGAAGATGGCGCAAATCGTATCGCGTTTGAATTACTTGATGAAATCAAAATGGACAAGCTGCACTTTGCTGGCCGTCTAGATATTGATACAACAGGTCTTGTATTGATTACCGACGATGGTAAGTGGTCTCACCGTATCACTTCGCCAAAGCACAAGTGCGAGAAGACGTACCGTGTTTGGTTGGTTGAACCTGTTGAAGACGATTACGTTGAAAAATTCAAAGAGGGCATCCAGCTTAAGAGCGAAGATGGCCTAACACTTCCTGCACACCTAGAAGTTCGTGCAGAGCGTGAAGTATTGCTAACGATTCACGAAGGCAAATACCACCAAGTTAAACGTATGTTTGCTGCTCTTGGTAACAAGGTAGAAGCACTACACCGTGAACGTATTGGCGAAATTGAGATGGACGAATCTTTAGAGTTAGGTGAATACCGTTACCTAACGCAAGAAGAAGTCGATTCAATCTGGAAGTAGTCCTTAGCTAGAAGTTGCTCTTAACAAGAAATTGTTCTTAACAAGAGACCACTTTTGCTGGAAATAGCCCTTTCGTTGTAAAGCCGACCATGGATAGCGTCGGCTGATGATGTTGACTGGTACTAGGAAAGTCTCAGCCAATCTTTGACTCGCGTACTCACGCTAGTCCCTAGCTCTATCAGTTGAACATTCGGAGAACCATGCAAACATCGATCTCACAGAGCCAAAGCTCCCAACTAGAAACACCTCAATTAGGCTTAGTGCTGTTTTTGATTCTAGGTGCGATTGGTGCACTTACTCCGCTAGCCATTGATATGTATCTGCCAGCGATGCCGACCATTGCTAAAGATCTTGGTGTGACGGCGGGTGAGGTACAAATCACGCTAACAGCCTATACCGCAGGTTTCGCGCTGGGGCAGTTGCTGCATGGCCCGTTGGCGGATAGCTATGGTCGCAAGCCTGTACTGCTTATTGGTGTGTTCTTGTTTGCTATCGCTTCTATGGTGAGTGCGACAACTCATGGCATTGAAGCGCTGACTTACATCCGTACCGCTCAAGGTTTTGCTGGTGCTGCGGCGGCCGTTATCATCCAAGCGGTGGTAAGAGATATGTTCGATCGTGAAGATTTCGCAAGAACCATGTCTTTCGTTACTTTGGTGATGACAGTTGCGCCATTGGTTGCTCCGATGATTGGCGGTTACTTAGCGTTGTGGTTCGGTTGGCGTTCAATTTTCTGGGTTCTGGCTATTTTTGCGGTGATCGTGATTCTGGCGGTATCGATGAAGATCCCAGAAACGCTTCCTGCAGAAAACCGACAACCATTGCGCTTTAAAACAACGATTCGTAACTATGCTCGACTGTGTAAGAACCCAACGGCGATGGGCCTGATTTTCTCTGGTGCATTCTCATTTTCAGGGATGTTTGCGTTCTTAACGGCAGGTTCATTCGTTTACATCGATATCTATGGCGTTCGCCCTGATCTGTTTGGCTACCTGTTCGGCTTGAATATTGTTGCTATGATCTTGATGACGAGCATCAACGGTCGAATCGTTAAGAAAGTGGGCTCTCACGCTATGCTCAGAGTCGGCTTAACCATTCAACTGTTTGCAGGCTTAGGTCTGTTAGTCGGTTGGATGTTAGATATCGGTTTGTGGGGTATTGTGCCATTCGTGATGCTGTTTATCGGCACACTGTCTACCATTGGTAGTAACTCAATGGCACTGCTTTTAAGCGGATACCCGAATATGGCCGGCACAGCTTCTTCGCTTGCAGGCACATTAAGATTTGGTACTGGTTCTGTAGTGGGGGCAATTGTTGCTATGCTACCAAGTGACACTGCAGGGCCAATGGCTATGATGATGGCAGCATGTGCAATACTGTCAGCATTACTATATTGGACATTAGGAAAGAAGGCATAATGTCAAAATACTATATTGAAATTCAGAAGTTAGTGAACGATGCGCTGGGCGAGCTGTATGCTCTGCATAAGTCTGGTAAAGCGATCGACGCGCCTATCGCGAACAACCTTTATCTTGTTCGTTGGGTAACAAAAGCGATTAAATCTCAAGCTTATGATCGCGTGATTGTGCCTGACTTAGTTCGCTGGCAGAAACAGGGTCGCTCAAAAGGCAACAACTCTGATTTAACTTTTACCTTTAAACGTATTTCTGCGTTTTACGGACGTTTTTTCCCTGAAGGCGAAGAGCCTAAAACGCTAAAAGACAGTGATGTTGAAGCGTTCATGGACAAAATGTACGAGATGGGTTGGAGCGTATCGAGTGAAGACGAGCTAACGACTGGCGGCAAGATTCAATTCTTCACCGATGGCGAGCACTCTTTTGCTTTATGCGGTAAACAGTGTGACGACTCTTTCGACGGGGAGTTGATGGTTAAGCCAATGAACTGGTTTGTTCGTGGCAACCATGCTGAGTTCATCCAAGCGGCGATGGAAGCGGGCTTCATGCTTCACAAAGTAACGGACTATAAGTCTGCGGTGAAGTATCACGGTGAATACATCGTTTACCCTGCTAACCAAGGCAACCAACTGGCTGAGATCCCAATTAGCGTTATCGGCTAATAGCGGATTCGAGATGAGAGATACGAAGAGCGGAATTATCCGCTCTTTTTTGTCTCTCATAGCGCGTGTCGCTAATTTGCTGTTAAGTCTTTTCGCATCCCGTTACCCGAATCTCGCATCTGCTTTTAATCCTGTTCTTTAGCCTGCTTCTCAATTGCCTTCACCATGCCTTTAAAAATAAACAGGTGGGCTGGCATCATAGCAAACCAATACAGTAACCCTAGAAAGCCTTTAGGGTGCCACCACGCTGAAATGTTCAGCTCGCGAGAGTCACCGTGGTCAGAGACGGTAATCTCGAGTCGCCCTAAACCGGGGCCTTTCATACCGAAAAGCAGGGATAAAAACTGATTCTCTTCACAGCGAATGACCTTCCATGAATCGATTTTGTCACCGACTTTTAGGTTGGGCCCTTCTGGCATTTGTCGAACCGGTACACCGCCACCGAAAAGAACATCCAACCATTCGCGTGTGCGCCATAAAGTGTTAGCAAAGAAGTAACCTTGCTTCGGGCTTCCGATTTGCTGAGCAACATGCCAAAGCGATTCCAATGAAGCGCTTGAGGTGATACTTGCGCCTGTTTTCTTCGGGTAATAGCCATACCCAGCTTGCCAGCGTTTGAATGCGGTTTTATCAAAGCCCCATACATTGCTTTTGACAAAGTTTCCTTCAGCGTGAATGGCTTGTTCAACCATATTTTCGAACGAGATAAGCTTCTGAGGGTACTTTTCTCTAATGATGGTCGAACTGGCGATGAAGTCGTGCTTTAAGCCTGCAAGTAGTGCTCTACCTATGTTAGACGGTACAGAAGTCACCACACCTAACCAATATGAAGCAATCTTTGGTGTCAGTAGCGATGTCGCCCATAGTTTGAGTGGACGATCGGCGGTTTTAGCAATATGAGCAAATTGGTTTCGGTAAGAGACAATATCCGGCCCGCCAACCTCAAAGGTTTGGCTTTCGCTAGGCGTGTCTTGTGCGAGTTTTAGTAAATAGTGGTTCAGGTTCTGCAAAGCAATCGGGTTGGCTTTAGAGTCAACCCATTTTGGCGCAATCATAATCGGCAAGTTGTACACGAAATCTCGCATGATCTCGAATGCCGCAGATCCTGGGCCAATGATCACGCCAGCTTGAAGTTCGGTAACGGGTACAGGCCCTTTACGAAGCAATTCGCCGGTTTTCTTTCTCGCTTGAAGGTGCTCTGAATCACCAGTCTGAGGCTGTAAAGAACTCAGGTATATGACGTGTTGATTCTTTGGCCCAAGAGCAGAAACAAAGTTACGGGCTAAGTTCAGCTCATAATCGATAAAGTCGTGGCCTTCCGCCATGCCATGGACGAGAAAGAAGATAAGATCAAAGTCGGGGACTAAGGCTTGTGTCGCAGCTTGATCGGCCAGATCAAGATACTCAAGCGATAAGCTTTCGTGAGGCTCGGTCCGTGCCTTTAAATAGTCGATATGCCTTGCTGCTGCCGTGACTTGATAGCCTTGCTCAAGCAGGAGAGGGAGGAGTTGCGAACCAACATATCCAGAAGCGCCTAAAACCAGTACTTTCTTCATTGTTACTCCATTTATATCTGTGGTTAAAAACCGAACATTGATATAATAGCGCGATATTTATCTTTATTCATCAATACGTTCCGTTTAGGTATCTCTCTATGTTGCTCTCTTCAATTATTCATCACACACGAGGTGATTTTGTTCGCAGGCTTATTGCGATTGCACTGCCCATCACCTTGCAGAGCATTATGTTTTCAAGCCGAGGCTTGGTGGATGTATTGATGTTGGGCCAACTTGGCGAAGCAGACATCGCAGCTGTGGGGGTGGCGAGCCGAGCGATGTTCGTGACGACCATTATGCTGGTGGGTGTTACCACGGGCGGTGCTCTTCTTACTGCTCAATATTGGGGCGCGGGTAACAGACAAGGTGTGAGAGAAAGCACTGCGCTGACGTGGCTGGTGTCGACACTGTTTGCTTTACTGACTATCGCGTTTTTCGTTTCATTTCCTGCACAAATCATGGGCGTGACGACCGACTCTCAAGAGGTCATCAACTTAGGCGTTGAATACATCGTAATTACGTCATTTAGCATGCTAGCGGTATCGTGTGTCAGCAGTATGGCTGTGGGTTTGAGAGCGATGCACAAACCCGGGCTAAGTACATTTTTCAGCGGTATCGGCATCCTGTCTAACGTGTTCTTAAACTGGGTGCTGATCTTCGGTAACTTAGGCTTTCCTGCGCTTGGAATCAAAGGTGCGGCGATTGCGACGGTACTGAGTGGCGCGATTGAAGTCGCGACTTTGTTTGGTTATCTCTATTTCTCTAAGCATTTATTAGCATTTAAGTTTTGCGATATTAAAGCGGCAGCTTCGATTGATAAGGTGGTTCGCTTCTTGAAGCTGTCTCTGCCGACCACGTTTAACTTCTTAGCATGGGCGGGTGGTTTGTTTGCTTACCACGCGATCATGGGGCAATCGGGCGTTCAAGGTCTGGCTGCGCTATCGGTCATGACGCCGGTTGAATCTATCTCATTGAGTTTATTGATTGGCCTTTCGAATGCGGCAGCTGTTTTGGTGGGTAATCAACTTGGTGCGAAAAACAATGAAGCGGTTTACTATCAAGCGCTTGGCTTAACAATTTTGTGTTTCTTAACTAGTATTGTTGTAGCCGTTTTTCTCTATTTCGTTCAAACGCCAATACTTAATGCCTTTAGCGCACTGACGGAAGAAACCAGAGCCCTCTCAGAGAAGTTCATTCTGATCCTCTGTGTGGGTATTGTCATTCGCTCGGTGCCATTGACTGTGATCGTTGGGGTGTTGAGAGCGGGTGGTGATGTGAAGTTCTGCCTCTATCAAGATTTGATTGCTCAGTGGGTGATCGGTATCCCATTGGCAGCCATCGCGGCTATCTATTTTAAGTTTCCACCTGAGTGGGTATATCTGCTTTTCTTAACGGAAGAAGTCCTCAAGTGGGGCGGGTCGCTCTATCGCATGAAAACAAGAAAATGGATTAAAAACTTGATAGGAAGTTGAAGTAGGGCGCACCAATCGTATCACTTTATCGTTGGCGTGTGATCTATCTTTCAAAATACTTCCTCCTAACAGGGAATTAGTGTAGATTCTCCTTCCAAATTCTAACTAATGCGAGCTGTTTAATGTTAAAGCTGTCAGACCTATGTAAAGGCTATGTCGATGGGGGGGAGTTTCACCCTGTTTTGCAAGGTGCTGAATTAACATTAAACCAAGGTGACCAGCTGGCATTAATGGGAGAAAGCGGTTCAGGTAAAAGTACTTTACTGAATCTTATCGCGGGCTTAGACCTAGCGGACTCAGGTGAAATCGCTTTTCCTCACTTCAATATGCACGACTCAACCGAGCGTGACCGCACCGCTTATCGCAGAAACAACATTGGCCATATTTTTCAGCAATTCAACTTACTGCCAACGTTAAATATTGCCGATAACATCCGTTTTTGCCGCCAGTTAAAAGGCTTACCTGAAGACAAAGGTCTCTGGAGACAGATTCTCTCTGCTTTAGATCTTATGCCTTTACTTGGCCGTTACCCTGAAGAAGCGTCTGGTGGCCAACAACAACGTGCGGCCATTGCGCGTGCGCTGTATATGGAACCAAAAATATTGCTGGCCGATGAGCCGACCGGTAGTTTAGATGAGCGTAATGCAGAAGCGGTAATGCGTTTGCTGACCTCTTTGGCTCGTCAATTAGAATGTACGTTGCTGTTGGTAACACACAGTGAAAAAGTAGCTCTGCATATGGATGGTAGGATCCGTCTGCAAGGAGGGCAACTGCATGTTATGGCCCGTAGTTAAGGCACTACTCGGTCACTATCGACGTTACCCACTGCAGATTATTTTGGTATGGCTTGGTTTAACCCTCGGCGTATCACTTTTGGTTGGTGTTACTGCTATCAACCAACACGCCAAGCAAAGCTATGCGCATGGCGAAAAACTCTTTTCGAATCCTCTTCCTTATCGTATTCGACCAAAACACAACGCTAATAAAATCCCGCAAGGCTTTTATATCCAACTTCGCCGTGAAGGTTTTCAACAGTGTTCTCCTCTTGATCACCATCGTATCACTGATGAAAATGGCGCAAACTTCATGGTTGTCGGTATAGATCCTGTTTCTATGCTTCAGCTACAACCTGGTATAGCGTTAAAAGATCTCACCGCTTTGAACCTCATGAAGCCACCATATCCAATCCTTGTCAGTGATGATCTTGCTGAACACATGGAATGGCACAACGGTGATTACATCCCTTTGATGGATGGTTCTGAACTTGGTCCTGTGGTTGTTGATCAAAATAATATGATTAATGGTACAAGGTTGATTGCGGATATCTCCTTGCTCCGAATGCTTAAACGCAGTGCTGGGCTTTCAGTGATTGCTTGTTCAGACATGCCCACTGAGAAGTTTGAACGTCTTAAAAATATGTTACCTAATGGTTTGACGATCTCTCGTAGCTCTAAGGCAGAGCTTGAGTCGCTGACCAGTGCGTTCCACTTAAACCTAAAAGCGATGGGTATGCTGTCGTTTGTGGTTGGTTTATTTATTTTCTATCAAGCGATGTCGTTGTCATTTATTCAGCGCCAACCGTTAGTCGGAATCTTAAGACAAACAGGTGTATCGGGCTGGCAATTGGCTAAAGCGCTTTGCTTAGAATTGTTGATATTGGTCGTACTGAGCTGGATCTGCGGTAATGTATTCGGTGTCATGTTAGCCAACCAATTGTTACCAGCGGTATCTTCAAGCTTAGGCGACTTATACGACGCCAACGTTGGCTTAACGATCGACTGGAATTGGCGATGGAGCGGCTACAGCTTATTGATGGCGTTACTTGGTGCGTTTTTAGCGTGCGCTTGGCCATTGGTTCGTTTACTTAAGTCTCAACCGATTCGTCTGTCTTCTCGTTTGTCTTTGATGCGTTTTGCGGGTACCGAGTTCACTTGGCAAGCGTTGATTGGCTGTGGCTTCTTGGTTGCTGCTGTTGCTGTGTATCAAGCCCCTCAGACTCAAGAAACGGGTTTTGCGATTATCGCGCTAATGCTGATCAGTGTGGCGCTATTTACCCCGTTTTTGATGTGGAAGTTATTTAACAGCCTCTCTTATTCGTTGCGCTGGGTTCGTGCTCGCTGGTTCTTTGCTGATGCAGCTTCCAGTATGAGCTACCGTGGCGTGGCGACGATGGCGTTTATGTTAGCCTTAACAGCCAATATTGGTGTAGAAACCATGGTCGGTAGCTTTAGAGATACCACTGATAAATGGCTAACACAGCGTTTGGCTGCCGATCTGTATATTTACCCAACCAACAATGCCGCTGCTCGTATGAGTAATTGGTTATCTGACCAACCTGAAGTGGATTCGGTTTGGTGGCGTTGGGAGAAAGATGTGGCGTCTCCAGTCGGTAGTATTCAGGTGGTCAGTACGGGGCCTTCTGAAGGTGAGCTAGAAGCGCTGACGATCAAATTAGGTATTCCGAATTACTGGTATCACTTACATCACTCTAAAGGCGTGTTGATCAGTGAATCGATGTCTCTCAAGCTGGGGATTCGCCCTGGCGACTACATCGACCTCTATGATAGTCTCGGCTCTGGTTGGCAGGTTGTCGGTGTTTATTACGATTACGGTAATCCTTACCATCAAGTCATGATGTCGCATCGAAACTGGCTGTATGGCTTTGCAGGGCGGGGTAATGTCGGCCTTGGGGTAATACTCAAAGACGATGTGAATTCATTAGGGCTTCGCAGCCGATTAGAAAGCGTATTCAGGCTTGGCTCCGAGCGCGTTTTCGATAACAACAACATCCACAGTCAAGCGATGCGGGTGTTCGATAGGACGTTCGCGATTGCAGATACATTAGGTAACATCACCTTGGTTATCGCCGTCTTCGGTATTTTCTTTGCGACGGTTGCGGGAGAAGTGTCTCGCCAAAGGCATATTTCCTTGCAGCGCTGTTTGGGTGTCTCGGCGAAAGAACTGATCCTGACAGGTAGTTTGCAGTTGTTTGTGTTTGGGCTTATTTCCTCCTTAATTGCGATTCCGCTCGGATTAGCGCTAGCGAGCCTAATTGTTGATATCGTGATAAAGCAGTCTTTTGGGTGGTCACTTGAGTTACAAGTGATTCCTTGGGACTATTTGCAGACATTTGCATGGGCCATGGCAGCATTGATGCTAGCTGGTGCTTTACCAGTGATGAGAATGATTCGGAACACTCCGATGAAGTCACTGAGGGATGCGCTTTAGTATGTTTTTACGGAATACTTCAACTAAGTTAAGACAACGAATTCTGTCTTCTCTGCTATTAATCAGTTTCTTCGGCATCTTTTTAAGTGTTTGGGGTTATTACTCCTATTTCATCGATCCTGGTGAAAAGGGCGTGAATGAAGTTAACTCAATATTGGTTAATGAACACTTCAATGTGTTCGAACCTGTTTTGCCAGACCGTAATGTTTCGCTACCACAAGATTTTAAGTTCCACCCAGAGTTTCAGCACGAGTGGTGGCATTACTTCGCGTCTTTGAAAGGTGATGATGGTAAAGACTATTCGGTTCAGTGGAGTTTTTTTCGTATCGCAACGGACGAACGTGAAACACCGGGGTGGCAAAGCCCTCAAGTCTATATCTCAAATGTGGTGGTCTCTTCTAAGTCCAAAGTATGGAAAGAACAGCGCATGGCTCGTGGCGGTATTGGCCAAGCGGGAATGACTAATCGTCCATTCAGACTTTGGATTGATAACTGGAACTGGCGTGCACTCGGCAATACCCCATTCCCAGGACGCCTTCAAGTGCAAACAGACACGTTTGGACTTGAACTCGACACCATTGCAAAAGGGCCCTATGTGCTCAACGGCGATAACGGTTATCAGAAAAAGCACGACTTATTACCTGTCGCGTCTTATAACTTCAGCGCTCCATTTTTATCGTTGAGTGGTGTGTTGAACCTAGACGGCGTTACCAAGGAAGTGGAAGGAACTGCGTGGGTACATAAAGAGTGGGGCAGTGGCTTACTTGGAGTGGGCCAACAAGGTTGGGATTGGTTTGTATTTAACCTCGCTGACGGCACAGCGCTGAGCATTAACCGCTATCGTCATAACCAACAGTTGCCTTACATATTCGGGACATTAGCAACGCGCTCAGGCAAAGTTTACCAATTAACGGAATCCGACATTTCCATTCAACCATTGCAAAATACAACGTTGATGAATGGAAGACGGATGCCTTTGCAGTGGATCATTAACGTCCCTAAGCATGATATCAACCTCACAACGCGTATTATACGCAGGGATATGTGGCTTCCATTTGTCATACCATATTGGGAAGGGCCGATTAAGGCGAGCGGGAGTCATGAAGCGACAGGCTTTATGCAGTTAACTGGCTACTAAAAAACACCTAAGGCTATAATTTGATAGCCTTTTTTTATGCCTGCGCCTTTTAGCGTCCCCCAATGAATTGTGCATACAGGTTCGATGATCTCATCTATACTTAATTCATGGTGCATAACAACATTATGGAATATACGACGTATTGTTTAGTATTTGTAGGAAAAACCGAAGTTAAACATCCGAAGAAGTGATTATCTATCGATTACGCTTGGATATAAACTCATGGTTATTCTTTGTTATTCGTTTATTTAAATAATAAATATAAGGGCGAAATCATGACCGACGTCATCCGTGACTTCTTTAAAATGGAATCTGCTGGCGGCATCATACTAGTCATCGCTGCGGCGATCGCAATGTTTGTAGCAAACTCACCACTGAACGAAATGTACCAAGGCGTATTGCATAGTTACGTTCTTGGTATGTCTGTGTCTCACTGGATTAACGATGGCTTAATGGCTGTCTTCTTCCTTCTAATCGGCTTAGAAGTTAAGCGCGAACTTTTAGAAGGCGCATTAAAGTCTAAAGAGACAGCAATCTTCCCAGCTATCGCAGCCGTTGGCGGTATGCTAGCTCCGGCACTTATTTACGTGCTATTTAACTCAAGTAACCCAGAAGCGCTTCAAGGTTGGGCTATCCCAGCGGCAACTGATATTGCATTCGCATTAGGTATCATGGCGCTTCTTGGTAACCGTGTACCGGTTAGCTTGAAGGTGTTCCTATTGGCTTTAGCAATTATCGATGACCTTGGCGTTGTTGTTATCATTGCACTGTTCTACTCAGGCGACCTATCAACGCTTGCGTTAACGGTTGGTTTCATCGCAACTGGTGTGCTGTTCATGCTAAACAACAAGCATGTAACTAAGCTGAGTGTGTATCTCATTGTTGGTGCAATTCTGTGGTTTGCAGTATTGAAGTCTGGTGTTCATGCAACGCTGGCTGGTGTAGTGATTGGTTTTGCTATCCCACTGAAAGGCAATAAAGGTGAACATTCTCCGCTGAAGCATCTAGAACATGCTCTGCACCCATACGTCGCTTTTGCAATCTTGCCAGTCTTTGCTTTTGCAAACGCAGGTATTTCATTGGAAGGTATCTCAATCTCAAGCCTAACAGGTATGCTACCGCTTGGTATCGCTATGGGTCTATTGATTGGTAAGCCTCTTGGTATCTTTGCATTCAGCTGGGGTGCGGTGAAATTGGGTGTTGCTAAGCTCCCTGAAGGTGTGAACTTTATGAACATCTTCGCAGTATCTGTCCTGTGTGGTATTGGTTTTACAATGTCTATCTTTATTTCATCACTAGCATTTGGCCCAACGAATGTAGAGTTTGACACACTAGCTCGACTAGGCATCCTGATGGGATCTACAACAGCTGCAATTCTAGGTTACTTCCTGCTAAGCGTTTCTTTACCGAAAACAGCAAAGCAACAAGAAGTAAAACTATAATCAGCGGTAGGCTCGTTTAACGGCGAGCCTATTCACTGATTAACAAGCTAACTTCTGAGTAGCAAGACGAGTCACAGAATCATCCTCCCCGATTCATGTGACAGCAAAGAACAAAAAAGCCGTGATAGGGTTTCCTATCTCGGCTTTATTGATCCTAACTGCTAGTATTTTTAGTTTGGTTAGTTATTGATGATCTAAAACTCCTAGATTCAACTCATTATTTTGATCGGCATGAATTGCGGATCGTTTTGGATGACCAGAGTGACAGTGTCATGTTATTTTTCTAGCGTGGTAAATATGGTCCACTCCTCGACGATCTGCTCATTCAGCCCGACAACCGTTGCTGTTACTCGACGGTTCAGTGCATGAGAAGTAGCATCGTTGCCATCGCTCTCTAAGCGGTTTTCACCGTAACCGACAACTCTTACTCGGCTCGGGTCTATACCATTCGACAATAATTCATCTTCAACGTGGTGAGCGCGCTTCTTTGATAACTCTAAGTTGTATTCACTCGCGCCGACTTTACTGGCGTAACCTTGAATTTCTATCGATGCACTTTGGTAGGTTTCTAAGAACTCAGCCATGGTAGTGATTTGATCTGAGAAGATAGGGTTAACTTCATAGGAGTCATTGGCGAAAAGGATGTTCAGCCGTCTGACTTCTTGCGAGCTAACCGTCTCTCCACAGCCTTCGTTGTCTACCAGAGACGACTCTGGTGTGCCAGGACAGGTATCTCGTGCATTGACCACACCATCGTTATCATCGTCTTGCAGGTCAGAAATTTGCTCCGCTTCTGGCGTTTCTATGTAGGGCTCTTCATTTTGGCTAGAGCATGCACATAGCGTTATCGTTAATGCGGAAAGTAATAAATAAGGTCTCTTCATCATTAATACTCCACTGCCGTTGTCCACTCGTCTGGAATGTCGACCAGTAGAGCGTTCAATAGAGAGCCTGTCGCGTTCATTACACGGTATTTAGCGTACTGTTCAGAGTAATGCGCATCTAAGTAATCTTTGCGGGCTTCAAACAATTCGTTTTCAGTGTTAAGCAGATCAAGTAGCGTACGTTTGCCGATTCGATATTGTTTCTCATAAGCGATAACGGTTTCTGACGCCGAATCCACGTGATCAGACAAGAAGTTCTTTTGTTGTAACGTCAGATCCAATGCACTCCAAGAGAGGCGAAGGCCTTCTTCAACTTGTCGATAAGCACGATCTCTTAGATCTTTTGCTTTATTGAGTTGGTAAGCTGCAGCTTCTGAATTAGCACTATCGGTACCACCGTTGTAGAGGTTGTATCGCATTCTCAACATTGCCAAAGTCTCTTGGCTCGAACCTTCATCGCCTCCAGCATCATCTCGCCATGATTGAGATGCCTCGATAGAGAACGTCGGGTAGTCAACCCCTTTTGATTGTTTGTACTGGAAGTGCGCTGAATCGACATCTGCAGTCGCGACTTTGATGACTGGGTGTTGGTCCAGAGCATCAACAAGCGCGTCTGATAATGACAGAGGAATCATAGAAATATCGGCTCTTGGGTAGACTAAGCCAAGCGGTTCTTGACCCACTATTCTTCTAAATTGGGTGTGGGTATCAATTAGGTTGTTCTGTGCGGCTAATAAGTTGCCGTGAGCTTTTGCAATCCTTGCTTCTACCTGAGATACATCTGCGGTTGAGCCTATGCCTGAGACTGCACGCTTTTTGATGTCTTTATAGATTTTCTTGTGGATAGCGAGGTTACTTTCCGAAAGGGCTAAAACTTCAGTTGCTTTGACTGCGTCTAAGTAGATCTGTGTGACCTCTAGCGCTTTGTCTTCGGCATCCGCGAGCAATTGCAAACGAACCGATTCTGCTTCTGCGGCAGTACGATCAATATCATTGAGAGTCGATGAACCATCCCACAGCAACTGAGTGAGGGAAATCGTCGCTTCCTTTCTTGTGAGATCGGTATCGGGGCCGTTATTTGGTGCAGGGTTTATGCCTTCGTAACCAATACCAGCATCCAGGTCGATACTAGGTCTATAAGCACCACCTGCGGCGTCATTTCGTTTCCGTACACTCACAAACTCATTAAAGATACTCTTTATCTCAGGGTTTGTAGCCAAGGTAATGGCTACGGCCTGTTCTAAAGTTTGAGCAGAGAGTGGAGCTGCAATAACTAAGCAACACATAATAGGTAATTTCAACAGTCTCAAAGTAGGTCTCCTTCTACTTTTAAAAGCTCCCGCCGCTTCCCAACAAGCGTTTAACTACTTAATTGAAAAGGGTATTAAACGAAGCTTAGGACATCTGCAAGAAATTGCTAAGTTTGTTGGCTTTATTTCGAATGTAAGTCTCTATCCTTATTGATTAATTTACCAATAGTAGCAAGTGGCAAGCTTCGAATGGATGCACCGTAAATAGAGGAAACGTAGTATTAGGTTTGGACTCAGATAGGTAAACGTTGGCTAGTAGGTTGTTTGAAATACGAGTTCCAGTGATAACAATGTGCCAAGCATGGTAGTTCGACTCTTAGGAAGAAATGACAGCATATAAAGAGGCGGTCGCGCTGTTCAGGTTGTAGTTAGTAGCTGTGAAGAGGGGTAAGTAAGGCTCACTCTCGTCCCAAACAACAAACAAAAAAAAAGCCCAAACCAACGTGGTTTGGGCGGATACAAGTATAGGAGTTAATAAGGAAAATGCAGTAATTAAGAAAGCAGTGAGAAGAACAAGTTTGACGGCCTGTTAAACTTCTAAATACGCTGTTTTCTACCTAATTTAGGACTCTCCATTTCCATTTCAGTTCCAAGAAAATTCATTATTTTTTTCTTTTTTTATAAACACACAGCGATTCAATCGGTTAGTGCTGAGTTTCATTAACTGGTACGACCAATTTGTGAAAATGTGATGTTGCTTGCTTGTTAAATAAATGTACAAAGCGTATATTTCAAACAGTTGTTTAATACGAGTGATTGAAATGGCACCAAGAAGTACAACCAAAGACAAAATCTTAGATGTGGCTGAAGGCTTATTTGCTGAGCACGGTTTTAATGACACCTCTTTACGTACGATTACGAGTAAAGCGAATGTCAACTTAGCTTCAGTGAACTATCACTTTGGCGATAAGAAGACTCTGGTTCGTGCGGTACTCAATCGTTACTTAGAAGCATTTATGCCAGCACTGCAAGATGCATTAGTGAACTTAAACTTGAACGAAACGTATTCTATGAGTGACGTGTTTGAGTCGTTGAGACAGCCACTAAGAGCACTTAATGATGTTAGGCCAAATGGTACAAGCCGATTCATGTTACTTATCGGCAGAGGCTATACGGATGTGCAAGGACACTTGCGTTGGTTCATTACTACTCGCTACAGCGAAGTACTTTCTTTGTTTACGACATCTGTAATGAAGGCGAATCCGAACCTCACTCAAGAACAGTTATTTTGGCGATTACACTTCACCCTAGGGACTTGTGTATTCACCATGGCATCAAGTCAGGCTCTGGTAGAAATTGCAGAGAATGACTATGACAGAAAGATAGATGCTAAGGCAGTGGTCGATATTCTTATTCCATATTTAGCCGCTGGCATGTCAGCAGAAGAATAAAACAATAAAAAGCGAAACATTCACAACCAATATAGTGAACAAAAGGATCTGAACTATGAGCTCTCTAAGACAAAAATGGGTAAGTGACCCAGCTTTTAAACTCTTTAAAAAAGTACTACCACCACTATCTAGCACCGAGAAAGAAGCGATGGAAGCGGGTAGCGTGTGGTGGGACGGAGAGCTGTTTTCTGGTAAACCAGATTTCACTAAGCTGCACCAATACCCAAAACCTCAGCTGACAGCAGAAGAGCAATCGTTCATGGATAATGAGCTTGAAACCTTGCTCGCTATGCTTGATGACCACCAAATTGTAAAAGAAGATCGAGACCTTCCTGAAGAGGTGTGGAACTTCTTACGCAAAGAGCGTTTCTTTTCGCTAATTATTGCGAAAGAGTATGGCGGTCGTGAATTCTCAGCACACGCTAACTCAACTATCGTAACTAAGATTGCGACTCGCAGTATCAGTACTGCGGTTTCAGTAATGGTTCCAAACTCTCTTGGTCCTGGTGAGCTGCTGTCTCACTACGGCACTCAAGACCAAAAAGACTACTGGCTACCTCGTCTTGCTGACGGTACAGATATCCCATGTTTCGCACTAACAGGCCCAGAAGCGGGTTCTGATGCGGGTGGTATCCCTGATGTCGGTACTGTGTGCATGGGCATGCACGAAGGTAAAGAGACGCTAGGTATCAAGCTTAACTGGAACAAACGCTACATTACACTAGCACCAGTGGCGACGGTACTTGGTCTGGCTTTCAAACTGCACGATCCAGAAAAGCTACTGGGTGACAAAGAAGACATTGGCATCACTTGTGCGCTAATCCCGGCTGACCACGAAGGTGTTGTGATTGGTGAGCGTCATGACCCACTTGGTCTTGCGTTTATGAATGGTCCAACACGCGGTCACGATGTATTTATTCCTATGGAATGGTTAATCGGTGGTGCCGATTACGCAGGTAAAGGCTGGCGTATGCTGGTGGAATGTCTGTCTGCAGGTCGTGGTATCTCATTACCCGCACTTGGCACGGCGATGGGCCACCTAACGGCGAAAACGACCGGCGCATACGCTTATGTTCGTAAGCAGTTCGGTATGTCGATTGGTAAGTTTGAAGGAGTTGCAGAGAGTTTAGGTCGTATTGGTGGCTTAACGTATCTACTAGAAGCGACTCGTACACTAACAACTACTTCACTCGATATGAAAGAGAAGCCGGGTATCGTTACGGCTATCGCGAAATATCACATGACAGAAATGGCGCGTACTATCCTGAATGATTCAATGGATATCCACTCTGGTCGTGCAATTCAAGATGGTCCAATGAACTACTTAGCTGCGCCTTACCTAGGTATTCCAGTTGCTATCACAGTAGAAGGTGCGAACATCCTAACTCGTAACCTGATGATCTTCGGTCAAGGTGCGACACGTTGTCACCCATACGTATTGAGCGAAATGGAAGCGGCAGCGAACCCAGACGAGAAGCAAGGTGCAAAAGACTTTGATAGCTTGTTGTTCAAGCACATCTCTCACGCAACTAAGAACACGTTTGGTGCGTTCGGTGCGGCATTGACAGGCTCTAAGTTCATTAAAGCGGATATGAGCGGTCCAACGAAGCCTTACTACCAAGACTTAACTCGCTTGAGCCGTGCGCTTGCAGTGAGTGCGGATTTCGCAATGCTTACACTAGGTGGCGAACTGAAACGTAAAGAGCTTATCTCTGCACGTCTAGGTGATGGTCTAAGTTACCTATACATGGCGTCTGCAGCGCTTAAGAAGTATGAAGATGAAGGTCGTCAACAAGCTGACCTAGACTACGTACACTACGCGGTTCAACACTGTTTCCATAACGCGGCTAAATCGCTACAAGAAGCGTACAGAAACTTCCCGAACAAGATGGTAGGTAAAGTACTTAAAGGTCTAGTTTTCCCTGTCGGTAACCACTTCGAAAAACCAAGTGACAACCTAACAGTGCAACTAGCAGAAAGCTTGATGACTCCGGGCGCACACCGTGAACGTCTGACTCACCTTTGCTACATCGGTAAGGAAGAAGAGGATAGTGTTGGCCTAATGGAGAATGCGTTCAATGCGATGTACAGCATCAAGCCTCTCGAACGTAAGATCTTCAAAGCAGTGAAAGAGGGCAAAGTGGCTCGTAAAGGTCTATTGCAAGATAAACTTGCTCAAGCACTGGCGGCAGATGTTCTTACTCAAGACGAAGTTGACCAAATCATTGCAGCAGACAAACTTCGCTACGCAGCGATTCAAGTTGACCACTTCAGTCATGATTACAGTGAAACTTTGACGCGAAAAGAGTTAAAACCTAAGCTAAATAGCGTTGCTTAGATAAATAAATGACAAAAGGCACCTTATTAGGTGCCTTTTTTTGTTTTTGTCGTAGAAGTTGCAATAGAGGCGTTAACAAATGGTGACTTTGTCAGCAAATATTCACTGAGTGCTCCAACCACTTGCATTTTCGCCACATTTTTACAGAAATTAGATGCCATTTGCGTACGAAACTTTTATCCTTAACCTGATTTTTTAAGGAAGTTGAATATGATCATCAAACCTCGAATTCGCGGATTCATCTGTACTACAACACATCCAGTCGGTTGTGAAGCTAATGTAAAAGAACAAATTGCTTACACAAAAGCTCAAGGCCCAATCGCAAACGCACCTAAACGTGTACTAGTTGTTGGCTCTTCAAGTGGCTACGGCTTGTCTTCACGTATTGCGGCTGCATTTGGTGGCGGCGCTTCAACTATCGGTGTTTTCTTTGAGAAAGCCGGTACTGAGAAAAAGCCTGGCACAGCTGGTTTCTACAACTCAGCAGCGTTCGACAAGTTTGCTAAAGAAGAAGGCCTATATTCAAAAAGCCTGAACGGCGATGCTTTCTCTAACGAGGCTAAACAGAAAACAATTGACCTGATCAAAGAAGATCTAGGCCAAATCGATATGGTTGTATACTCACTGGCGTCTCCAGTGCGTAAAATGCCAGAGACTGGCGAAGTAATTCGTTCATCTCTAAAGCCTATCGGTGAAACGTACACGTCAACTGCGGTTGATACGAACAAAGACACAATCATCGAAGCAAGCGTAGAGCCTGCAACTGAAGAAGAGATCAAAGACACTGTTACTGTAATGGGCGGTGAAGATTGGGAACTTTGGATCAATGCTCTTTCTGAAGCTGGTGTTCTAGCGGACGGTTGTAAGACGGTTGCTTACAGCTACATCGGTACTGAACTAACGTGGCCAATCTACTGGGATGGCGCACTAGGTAAAGCTAAGATGGATCTAGACCGTGCAGCGACAGCGCTGAACGAGAAGCTAGGCCAAACTGGCGGTACTGCAAACGTTGCTGTTCTTAAGTCTGTAGTGACTCAAGCAAGTTCTGCAATCCCTGTAATGCCTCTTTACATCGCTATGGTGTTCAAGAAGATGCGTGAAGAAGGTATTCACGAAGGTTGTATGGAACAGATCTTCCGTATGTTCAGCCAACGTCTATACAAAGAAGACGGCAGCGCGCCAGAAGTGGATGAAGTGAACCGTCTACGTCTAGATGACCTTGAGCTTCGCGAAGACATTCAAGATCACTGTCGTAACCTATGGCCTCAAATCACAACTGAGAACCTAAAAGAACTGACTGACTACGTAGAGTACAAAGAAGAGTTCTTGAAGCTATTTGGTTTCGGTGTTGAAGGTGTTGATTACGAAGCTGACGTTAACCCAGCTGTTGAATTTGATGTAGCTGACATCTAATTCAAGTTATCGAATCTAAACGAAATAGGCGCTCATTGAGCGCCTATTTTTTTGTCTGCTATTTGGTTCAAGAGATTAAGAGCAGATATGGGATTCGAGTGGCGGGATGCGAAGAGATTTAAGAGCGGATACGGCTACCGCGATTCGAAGGGGGACAAGAGTAGAAATAAGGGATGAAGAGAGTTAAGAGCAGGAGTGGGGAAGAAGGCTTGAACCGCTTAAAACAGGTTATAAAAAATGCACTAACCCAAAGTGAATTAGTGCATTTGAAATATCTAAGCTTGGCTGCTTTTAATGCAGCAGATGCTAGGGCGTGTTGATCTT